>CANETF010000060.1 GCA_947440575.1 Verrucomicrobiaceae bacterium | reverse complement strand
GGGGGGGGGGGGGGGGGGGGGGGGGGGGGGGGGTGCACGGGGTGTTTCCGGACTTGGCGTTGGGGGGCCCGGATGATGTGGGGTATGGGGGGAGGCTGGTACCGAAGGTAAGTGTGGATGCGTTTTTCGGGGAGATGCTGGATTGGTTTGGTGTGCCGGCGTCGAGTCTGTCGATGGTGCTGCCGAATGTGGGGAATTTTTATCAGCCGACGGTGACGGGGAGACCGGTGGGCTTTTTGGCGGTATGAGTCAGAGGATGCCTCGGCAACGGAGTGGTGGCACCTTTGGGGTGAAGTGGTTGATGGTCGTGGGGATGCTGGTGGTGGTGCGGGTGTGGATGGTCAGCGAAGGAGGGAAAGGAGAGGGGGAGAATCGGGCCAGTGGAGCTGTGTCGAGGCCGGTGGTGCGTGCTGAAAGGGTGAGGCCTGGGGATGCAATTTTGAAGGGGTATGGGAGGGCGGAGGGGACGGTGCAGGGGGATCTGACGGCGATGGCGGAGGTGTTGGGGAATTTTGCGTTGCTGGTGAAGGGGGATGATCCGCTGCCTCTGGGGGCGAATGAGGAGTTGGTGGCGGCGTTGCGTGGGAAGAATGCGGTGGGGTTGGAGTTTGTTTCGGGGGAGTCGGCGGCGCTGAATGAGAAGGGGCAGTTGGTGGATCGGTGGGGGACGCCGTTGTTTTTTCATGCGAGGGCGCGGGATGAGGTGGACATTCGAAGCGCGGGTCCTGATCGGAAGATGTGGACAGGGGATGATGTGCATCGGTTGCACGATGGGCGGTATTTGAGGGGGGAGGCGTTGAATGCGGGAAGTCTGTATGAGGCGAGTGAGGGGGCGCGGTGAGGGGGTGACATGGAAGCGGCGCCGAGTGGCGCCGCTGGGGTGTGTGAGATCGATTCTCGAAACGCTTGTCGCCTTGCCCGGCGGCGGAGCGGTGTCGTTGGTTGCGTCGACTGCTTGGCAGCAATGGATTCCATAGCGGGCAGCGTGACTTCCTCTATTCGTCTAGTGATCGACGGCGTGTTCGATGTGGTTGCCGGCATGGCGGACGTCGCGACCGAGGCCACGGACGGTGTTGCAACTGGTGCTGAGAGCGGCGATGAGCAGGAGGAGGGCGATGCGGGTGGTGTTTGTTTTCATGAGATTGGAGATGGAGGCTGGGGTGATTAGCGGCGGTGGCTGGAGGAGGAATGGCTTTGCCCGGAATGACCGCTGTGGTTGGGAGGCGACCAATTGTGCGGGTAGCTTTGGCTGACACTGGCGTGGTGATTGGAGGGGTGGCTGTGGAGGTTTAGAGGGACATAGGGGGAGGCGAAGAAGGTGCGGTTCGGCACGCCGTAGGGGGATGAGCGGGTTTGCCAGGTGGAGCCTCTTTGATAGTAGTATTGGCGGGACTGCGGGCTGTAGTAGGTGCCGTAGCGGGGGTAGTAGCTGTAGTTGCCGACGCTGTTCAGGCCGGCGTAACCGTAGCCGTAGCCGGAGGTGTAAGGCGGGCTGTAACTGTTGCCGGAATAGGTGCCAACGGAGGCCATGCCGGGTCCACTCGTGTAGTCGACGCAACTGGTGAAGGTGAGGAGGATGAAGGCGCCAAGGGAGAGTGCGTATCGACTGGCCAGGGGAGAAGTGTTTGGATGCATGTTGGCATCCTTACCCAAGCGGGTGGATTCTCTCTATGGGGTGTAACCCTGCCATGGGAAGAGGGGCATCTGTGGCGTAGTGGTCGCTCTATCGATGGAGAGGGAGGATTAGGGTAGCGAGGGCGCCGGAGGTGGAGTGGTTGGCGAGGGTGACGGAGCCGTGGTGGAGTTCGGCGGCTTCTTTGACAAAGCAGAGGCCGAGGCCGGTGCCTTTGCGGCCGGTGAGTTGGTGCTTGAGGGAGTAGAAGCGTTCGAAGAGGCGAGGGAGGGCGTAGTCTGGCAAGCCGGGGCCGAGATCGTGGATGGTGATGGTGGCGAAGTCTTGAGAGGTGGTGAGGTGGACGGTGACGGTGGCGTTGGGAGGGGAGAAATCGGCGGCGTTTTCGAGGAGGTTCAAGAGGGCGCGGTGGAGGAGTGCGGGTTCGCCGGAGACGATGGCGGGAGAGTCGGGGGTGAAGCTGAAGTGGATGCTTTTGTGGGAGGCGTGAGCAGTGGCTTCGGCGATGGTGGTGGTGAGGAGGTCCGAGAGATTGATGGGTTCGTTTTGGACGAGGGCCTTGCGGCGTTCGACTTCGCTGAGGCGGAGGAGTTGGCGGAGGAGGCGTTCGGCGCGGTCGGATTCGGCCTGGAGATTGGACAGGAAGCGTAGGCGGTCGGGTTCGGCCATGCCGGGTTCCTGGAGGAGTTCGGCGGTGCCACGAATGGCGGCGAGGGGGCTCTTCAATTCGTGGGTGAGGGTTTGGACATAGGAGGTGGCGTAGTCGCGGCCTTCGAGTTCTTCGCGCATGGTTTCGATGGCGGCACCGAGGGTGCTGACTTCCATGCCGCCGCCGAGGTTGGGGAGTGGCGGGCGTTTGCCGGCGCTGACTTCGAGGGTGTAGTCGGTGAGGCGGCGGAGGGGGCGAAGAACCCAGAAGAGAACGGCGGCGCAGAAGAGGAGAATGCCGGTGGCGATGAGTGCGGAGGAGAGGATGATTTTGGTTTGCCGACGCTCGAGGATTTCCCACTGGTCGAGTTTGGGTTTGCGAATGGTGAGGACGCCGATGATGTCTTTGCCGGAGCGGATGGGGGCGGCGATGTGGAGGACGGAGCTTTTTTCGACGTTTTGGTTGGTGCGGGTGGAGCGTGCGCCGTAGACGCCGCGAAGGGTGAGGACGACGTCGCGCATATCGCTAACGGAGGTGCCTTCGAGCGTGCCGTTGTCGGAGTCGTAAAGGACGAGGCCGTCTTTGTCGGCGACGTAGACGTGGCAGCCGACGCGTTTTTTGATGATCTCGAAGATGGGGGCGTGGAGGGTGCGGTCGAGGGCTTTGGGGAAGGTGGCGCGAAGCCATTCGACGTCGATGTTGCCGTCTTTGAGGTGGGTCTCGGCGATGGCGGCGAGGATGTTGGCGTTGTCGATGAGGACTTCTTCGGTGGCTTGGAAGACTTCGCGGGAGAGGTTGCGCAGGGATTGGTCGATCAGCAGGCCGAAGCCGCCGACAACGATGGCGGCGATGAGGGCGAGGCTGAGGAGGGTGATGCGCATGGTTTGTTCGCTGTTCTCGGTTCGCTGTTAGTCGCGGAGGGCGTAGCCTAGGCCTCGGCGGGTTTCGATGGGGTCGAAGTCGGGGGCTAGGGTGCGGATTTTGGAGCGGACGGATTTGATGTGGGCGTCGACGGTACGGTCGGAAGCGGTGCCGGGGTCCTGCCAGGCGAGGTCCATGAGTTGGTCGCGGGTGAGGACGCGGCCTGGGTTTTTCATGAGGGCGAGGAGGAGGTGGTATTCGTTGCGGGAGAGGTCGAGGGATTGGCCGGCGCAGCGGATGACTTTGCGGACGGAGTCGTGATCGAGGGTGTTCGCGCTGGGAGAGGGATTGGGGGCTGAGGTGGCGTGATTGAGGGTGTTGCCGTTGGTGCGGCGGAGGATGGCGCGGACGCGGGCGGCGAGTTCGCGGGGGCTGAAGGGTTTGGCGACGTAGTCGTCGGCTCCGAGTTCGAGGCCGACGATGCGGTCGATTTCGCTGTCACGTGCGGTGAGGAAGAGGATGGGGACGGAGGAGGTTTGGCGGAGAGTGCGACAGACGTCGAAGCCGCTCATGTCGGGGAGTCCGACATCGAGGATGAGGCAGTCGAAGGTTTCGGAGGCGAGTTTGGCTAGGGCGTCGCCGCCGGTGGCAGCGTCGGAGACATCGAAGCCTTCGGTGCGGAGGGCATACCAGATGGTTTCGGCGATGGAGGGTTCATCTTCGACGACGAGGACATGGCGGGGCATGGGGGGAGGGTAGCGGGAAATGCGTGAGTTTCGACAGGATTAACGGGATTTTCAGGCTGCAAATGAATGCAATGGCGCGGGGTGGTGGGGCGTTTGGGAGAGATGCGTTTATTGATTTGTTTTTGGTTGGTTGCAGCGGGTTCGGCTTTGGCTTTGGAGTTGAATCCGGCGGTGCTGGGGAAGATTGGACCGGCGATGGAGGCCGCGGTGGCCGGGAAAGAGGCGGCGGGGATGGTGACGCTGGTGATGAAGGAGGGGAAGGTGGTGCATCACGAGGCGGCAGGGATGGCGGATGTGGCGGGTGGGAAGCCGATGGCGAAGGATGCGGTGTTTTGGATTGCGTCGATGACGAAGTCGATCAACGGGACGGCACTGATGATGTTGGTGGAAGAGGGCAAGGTGACTTTGGATGAACCGGCTGCGAAGTGGTTGCCTGGGTTGGCGAAGGTGAAGATGAAGGATGGTTCGGCGCCGAAGACAGCGATCACTTTGCGGATGCTGCTGAGTCACACGGCGGGCATCGCTTTTCCGCCACGTAAGGCGGATGATGGGGCGGTGTCTTTGAAGCAGTATGTGGATCGGTTGATTGCGGCACCGTTGGCGTTTGAGCCAGGGAGTGACTATGAGTATGGGTTTGGGCCGACGGTGGCGGGGCGGTTGCTGGAGGTGGTGACGGGGAAGCCGTATGAGGTGTTTTTGAAGGAGCGTCTTTTTGAGCCGCTGGGCATGGTGGACACGATGTTCCATCCGGATGAGGCGAGGCGGGCGCGGATTGCGCAGACGTACAAGCTGGACGAGGAGACGAAGGAGTTGGTGGTGAGTTACAATCCGTTCTTCACCTCGTCGGCAGCGGTGAAGCGGATGGTGGAGCCGGCGGGCGGGTTGTTTTCGACGGCGGCGGACATGGGGCGTTTTTACGCGATGGTGGCGAACGGAGGGGAGCTAGACGGGAAGCGGCTTTTGTCGGAGAAAGCGGTGAAGGAGATGACGACGCCGGTGAGTGCGGGCGGGAAGCCGATCACGTATGGGCTGGGGTGGCAATGCTGCACGGAGGCGAATGCGAAGATGTCACCGCTGGGGGTGGGGACGTTTGGGCACGGGGGTGCGTTTGGGACGAATGGTTGGGTGGATCCGGTGAGGAAGGTGGCGACGGTGTTTTTGGTGCAGAACGTGTTGGTGCCTGCTGGTGGGAAGCCGAAGGAGGTGTTTCAGCGATTGGTGACTGAAGCGGCGGGTCAGTGATGGAACGTTCGCTAGCGCCCGATCAGAATGAGCGCGCCTGAGGCGAGGGCGAGGATGGGCACGAGGATGTTGAGTTCTCCGAGGTTGATTCCGAAAAGGCTCATCACGCCGATGAGGATGAGGTAGATGGCGAGCAGGAGCATGCCGATGTTCTTGGTGATTTGCATGGGAGTGGGTGGCAAGAACTAGTTTTGTGAGCGCTTCATGGAGAGGCCGCCGCTGAGGAGGAGGAGGGTGCCGCCTGCGAGGGCGATGACGCCCACGACTGGAGGAACGAGGTGCTCTTTTTCAGCGGTGACTTGAAGGGGGCCGAGATCGATGGCTTTCTCGGTGGTGGTGAAGCTGATGCCCTGGCCGACGAGGATGAACAGGCCAACGGCGATGAGGAGGAGACCGATGATGAGTTTGGTATTCATGAGGAGGCGAGGCCTGGAAGATCTTGTTGAGAGAAGGGTCAGAGGATGCGGCGGCCCTGGATGAGGCGGACGAGGAGGATGATGACGGCGACGACGAGGAGGATGTGGATGAAGCCGCCGATGGTGTAGCTGCTGACAAGTCCGAGCAGCCAGAGGACGATGAGGATGAGGGCGATGGTGTATAACATGGTGGGTGGTGGTGGTTAGTGATTGGCGGCGCGCTCGATGTGGTTGCCGGCGTGTTGAACGTCCTGGCCGAAACCGCGGAAGGTGCGGCAGCCGCTGCTGAGAAGTGCGGTGGCTAGGAGCAGGAGGTAGATGTGGCGGGTGTTTGTTTTCATGTTTTTGAAGGGTGTTGTGTGGGGGTGTTTAGGGTCTGATCCACTGGGAGGGTCTGGAGCTGGAGGTGACTGGGGTGGGGTCGTGGCCGTCGGGGGAAAAGAGATCATTGGGTGGCGGTAGGACAGGGTTGCTGCTGGTCTGGCAGCAGAGCTCCATGGCTTTGGTGAGGCCGAGAGCAAGGAGGGCTGGGTGAAGGAGGGCAATGCCGAGGGTGGTGGCGGTGCCGACAATGGCGCGTTTGGGGAGTAAGTTGATCAGGAGGCCAGCTCCGACAGCGATGGCCATGGTTTGGGCGGGTTCGCGGCGGGCGAAGGCTTTAAGGTCTCCGAGCAGACGGCTCAGTGAGAAGCAGGGAGCGGCGGGGCAAGGGGAAGCATTCATGGGTTTCAGTGTGACGTCGATAGGGGGGTGAAATCCATGGGGTGAAACCCCACCCGCTCAGGGTGAGTGCCGCGACATGACGAAAGCGGTGACGCCTATGTGTGCGATACCCCTTTTGTGGATCAGGATTTAGCGGGTTGCGCGACTTCCTCGCCCCTGATGCCGCTGGCGCGCCGGATCAAAATGACGCTCGTTTCCAGAACCGGTTTAGTGAGGCACGCGGATGCGGCTGGAACAGGAAAGCCGAACTCAATGAGCGATTTCAACCAGGAGGTTACTGCTGCGCGGGTTGTCTGTGTGGGGATGGATGGACCAATGCGCGGAGCCGATTGAGCCGAGGACGCAGGGTGGCATGCCTTCGTCAGCATAGATGTGGGTGAGACCAATGTGGAGTCCAAGAGTGATTGGTGTTTGCTCGTCAGCCAAGATGACGAGATTGCTCAAGCACATGGGGCTATTGTAAAAGTGGCACTCGAGGGTGCAGTTTAGGCATGGGGCAAGGTCATTCATCGTGTGCTGGGGTTGGGGTTTGAGGGGGGTGGGGTTGGGCCGATCGATGGGGGGATTGACGACCTTTCAATCATTCATCTTTGCCGAATTAAAGCGATGGGGTGAATACCCCATGGTGTGTGAATTGGGGGTGGGCGAGGGGTGAAGTTATGAGCAATACCCTTCATGAACTCGGACAAGATGCCAGCAAGCTGGCCCACGAACGCATCATCGATCCCGCTGAGGATTTGATACAGGATGCCAAGACGGTGCTCCGAAATGGGGCCCAACAGGTACGGACGGTTCTCACGGAGGATGCCACCCAGGCACAGGAGAGTCTGAGTCGACTCTGCCAGCAGACTGGGCGCTGGATTGCGACGAATCCGTTCACTGCTGTGGGGCTGGGTATTTTGGCTGGCGCGGCCATGGCGTTGGCGGGACGAGCAACGCGTTTTTGACTTCGGACATGCAGGCTCAACACGACATTATGATCACCAAAGCCGATCAGTTGAAGCGGTTGAGCGTGAGCTACTTTAGCGCGCTGCATGCGGCGGTAATGGCTGGCTCGACTGAAGAGGCGGCGGAGCGGGCCCTGGAGCTGGGGACGCAGGCGGTGGCGTTGGGGCTGGACACGCTCGATTTGGCGAGGATTCACGAAGATGCGTTGGCGGAGCTGCTACCAAAGGGAGGTGATGAGGAGGGGGAGACGCGGCTGGTGGCGCGCGCTTCGGTGTTTTTCACGGCGGTGCTGGCCCCAATCGAACAATCGCACGCGGGCGCCATGGGGGTGGAGACGGGGATCACGAAGGTGAAGAGCGAGTTGAAGAAGCGCACGGTGGAACTGGCCGAGGCGGGAAGAAAGCTGAAGGTGGGAGTGGCCAAGAGGAAGGCTGCAGACGGATTTTTGAAGACAAGCCGCGAGAAATCAGCGGAGTTGTTGAAACAGTCCCGGGTGTTGGAAGCGGAGATGAAGGCGGTGACCCAGAAGCTTTTCGACACCCATGAGACGCAGCGGAAGACGATGAGTGCGAAATTGCATGAGGAAATCGCCGTGACTCTGCTAGCAATCCATGTCAGGCTGTTGACGTTGAAGAAGGAAGCCTCGGTCAACCAGGCGAGTCTGACGCAGGAGATTGCGACAGCCAGCCGGCTAGTGGACGAGTCAGTCGAGACGATCAACCATTTTAACCGGGAGTTCGGTGTTCAGCATGAAGCTTAAAATTGCCCGACTCAAACAGAACTACAGGACCGCGCTGTGGAAGTGCCTGGCGGAAGGTGAGGCGTTCGATCCGGGGGCAGCGCGCAAGCTGGGGGAACGGGCGGTGAAGCTTGGGTTGGATACTTTGGATCTGGCGAAGATGCATGAGGAGGCGCTGCTGCAGGTAAAGTTGCAACACCCAACGGTGCGGGCGGGCAAGGGTCTGGTGCGGCGGGGGGTGGCGTTTTTTGCGGAGGCTGAAACACCCGTGGAAGGGACACACCGGGTAGCCGTGGAGGCAAACAAGCATTTGAAGGTGATGCTGGAGAAGCTGACGAAGCGGACGGTCGAGCTGGCTCATTCGAATCAGGAGTTGAAGGGTGAAATCGCTCAGCGGCGTGAGGTGGAGGACTCGCTGCGGGTCAGTGAGTTGACGACGAGCCAACTGCTGACGAAGTCGCGCCAGATGCAGGAGGAGTTGAGGCATTTGTCCCGGCGTCTGATCGCGGCGCAGGAGGAGGAGCGGCGGCGTATCAGCCGGGATCTGCATGATGTGATTGTGCAAACGCTGACGGGGATCAATCTGCGGTTGGCGGCGCTGAAGTCTCAGACGATGAAGGGGACGAGAGACCTGCAAAACAAGATCGCGGTGACGCAGCGGCTGGTGGAGAAATCGGTGGAGGTGGTGCACCGTTTTGCGCGGGATTTGCGGCCAACGCTGCTGGATGATCTGGGGCTGATCCCGGCATTGAAGTCGTATTTCGAGGGTTTCATGGAGCAGAGTGGCATCCGGGTGTCTCTGGTGGCGTATGCGGGTTTGGAGAAATTGAGGAGCGAGACGCGGACGGTTTTGTATCGGGTGGTGCAGGAGGCGCTGATGAATGCAGGCAAGCACTCGCGAGCGAGCAAGGTGCGGGTGCGGTTTCATGAGGAAGGGAATGCGGTTTGCCTGGAGATCGAAGACAACGGCTGCGGTTTTGCCGTGGAAGGGGCGCGAATTGGGAAAGGAAGCAAGCGGCTGGGACTGCTGGGGATGAAGGAGCGGGTGGAGATGGTTGGGGGGAGTTTTTCTGTGGAGTCTTCTCCAGGCAAGGGGACGATTATTCACATCCGGATTCTTCAGCGCGCGCACCCTGTTAGGAAGTTGGCTTCAGTGAAACCCACCCGAAAAACTGTATGAAAGCGATCACCGTACTTTTAGCGGAAGACCACCTCATTGTGCGCGAGGGTTTGCGCGCGCTGCTCAAGCTTGAGGAGGACATTCAGGTGGTGGGAGAGGCCGGGAACGGGCGGGAGGCGGTGGAACTCACGGTGCGGTTGCGACCGGATGTGGTGGTGATGGACATTGCGATGCCGCTGCTCAATGGGATGGAGGCGACGAGGCAGATTTTGGAGGCGCAGCCGGGGACGAAGGTGCTGATTCTTTCGGCCCACTGCGATGATGCTTATGTGGCATTGGTGTCAGCCATCGGTGCGGCGGGTTATCTGATCAAGCAGTCGGCGGCGCATGTGCTGCCGGAGGCGATCCGCAAGGTGCATGCTGGGAAGACTTGCTTCAGTCCGATTGTTGCGAAGCGGCTCAATCATCACATGAACAAGGCGTATGCGCGGGGGGATTTGCGGCACGACAGCAAGTCAACGCAACTGACCTCCAGGGAGGTGGAGGTGCTGCAATTAGTGGCTGAGGGCAAGGCGAACAAGGAGACGGCGCAGGAGTTGGGGATCAGCATCAAGACGGTGGAGAAGCATCGGCAGAGTCTGATGGAGAAGCTGAACATTCATGATACGGCGGGGCTGACGAGGCATGCGATTGCCACGGGGATCATTGAGAGCAGTGTGCAGGTGACGATCTTGTGAGGCAAGGCGCTTTGGCTGGCTATGACCTGCGCTTTCCAGTGCCTTTGGGATAGCTGGTGGACTTGCGGGTGCCTTTGTGGACGGTGGGTTTGTCGGGGGCGAGGCCGGCTTGTTTTTTGAGTTCGTTGATTTGGTCGCGGAGGAGGGCGGCGCGTTCGAATTCGAGTTTGGAGGCGGCTTCGGCCATTTCGCCTTCGAGTTCGCGGATGACTTCGGTGATGGCGTATTCGGTGCCGTCTTCGCGGACGATGCCTTCTTCGACCTCGCGGGCTTTGTTGAACATTTGCAGCGACTCCTGGATGGCGCGCTTGGTGGTCTGGGGGGTGATGCCGTGTTTGGTGTTGTGGTCGATCTGGACCTGGCGGCGGTAACCGCTGATGGAGAGGAGGGCCTGGATGCTTTTGGTTTGTTGATCGGCGAAAAGGACGACTTCGCCGGCGACGTGGCGGGCGGCGCGGCCGGAGGTCTGGATGAGGGAGGTTTCGCTGCGGAGGAAGCCTTCTTTGTCGGCGTCGAGGATGCAGACGAGGGAGACTTCGGGGAGGTCGAGGCCTTCGCGGAGGAGGTTGATGCCGACGAGGATGTCGCAGTCGCCTTTGCGGAGGGAGCGGAGGATTTCGACGCGCTCGATGGCGTCGATGTCGCTGTGGAGGTAGCGCACTTTGAGGCCGATGTCGCGGAGGTAGTCGGTGAGATCCTCGGCGGTGCGTTTTGTGAGGGTGGTGACGAGGACGCGCTCGCCGCGCTCGATGCGCTGGCGGCATAGTTCGATGGTTTCGTCGATCTGGCCTTTGAGGGGTTTGATGGTGATGACGGGGTCGAGGAGGCCGGTGGGGCGGATGATTTGTTCGACGATGAGGGCTTTGCCGGGGGTGGTGACGTCGAAGGCGTCGATGGATTGTTTGCTGCCGGAGATGCGGGGGAGGAGGGCAGGGGTGGTTTCGGGCTCGCCGATGCGGTCGCGCTGGTGAGGGATGTAGGTGGCGTTGCCGGCGACGCTGTTTTCGATTTCGAAGCGGGCGGGGGTGGCGCTGACGTAGAGGACCTGGGGGACCTTGGCCATGAACTCGGGGAACTTGAGAGGGCGGTTGTCGAGGGCGGAGGGGAGGCGGAAGCCGTGCTCGACGAGGACGGTTTTGCGGGAGCGGTCGCCTTCATACATGCCGCCGATCTGGGGGACGGTGGCGTGGCTTTCGTCGAGGAAGAGGAGGAAGTCGTCAGGGAAGAAGTCGAGGAGGGTGCCGGGGGTGGCGCCAGGCACGCGGCTGGTGAGGTGGCGGGAGTAGTTTTCGATGCCCTGGCAGAAGCCCATTTCCTGCATCATTTCGATGTCGTATTCGGTGCGCATTTTGATGCGCTGGGCTTCGAGGAGTTTGCCCTCTTTCTCAAACCAAGCGACGCGTTCGTCGAGTTCAGCACGGATGGCAACGATGGCGCGGCGGAGTTTGTCGGCAGGGGTGACGAACTGTTTGGCGGGGTAGAGGGTGTAGTGGGGGAGCTTGAGAGTGACGGTGCCGGTGAGGACGTCGATGACGGAGATGCGGTCGATTTCATCGCCGAAGAATTCGATGCGGATGGCTTCGGAATCGAGGTAGGCGGGGATGATCTCGACGACGTCGCCACGGGCGCGGAAGGAGCCGCGCTTGAGGACGATGTCATTGCGCTCGTAGAGCATGTCGACGAGCTTGGTGAGGAAAAGTTCGCGGGAGATCTGGCCACCGACTTTGAAGGGGAGCATCATGCCTTCGTAGTCTTCGGGCGAGCCGAGGCCGTAGATGCAGGAGACGGAGGCGACGACGATGACGTCCTCGCGGCTGAGGAGGCCGCCCATGGAGGAGAGGCGGAGGCGCTCGATCTCGTCGTTGATGCTGGAGTCCTTTTCAATGTAGGTGTCGGTGCGGGGGATGTAGGCTTCGGGCTGGTAGTAGTCGAAGTAGGAGACGAAGTATTCGACGGCGTTTTCGGGGAAGAAGTTCTTGAACTCGGAGTAGAGCTGGGCCGCCAACGTTTTGTTGTGGCTCATGATGAGCGTCGGTTTGCCGATCTGCTCGATGACGTTGGCCATGGTGAAGGTTTTGCCGGAGCCGGTAACGCCGAGGAGGGTCTGGTGGCGGTTGCCGGCGCGGATGGATTTGACGAGCTTGGCGATGGCCTGGCCCTGATCGCCCTGGGGGGAGTATTCGGTGTTGAGGCGGAAGGGGGTCATGGTGTGCCAAACAATAGACGAAGGCGATCATGAAGCGGACGCAGATCTCCAATCATGTTGGCAAAGGCGAGGACGATGACACCTCGATTCTCCACGCGATAGATCAGGCCGTAGCGCCCACCAACAAGCCATTTGCGAGCGGGTTTTTCGAAGTAGGAGCCAAGATGTGGGTGACGCTGAATCAGATCGAGAGAGGAGGTGACCTCATCTAGCAGGGTGGCGGCAGAAGATTCATCTTTGAGGAGCAGATACTCGAAGGCTTGCTGCAATTCGCTTGTGGCTCCTGATGTCCAGATGACATCCATTGGTTATGAATCGGCGGGGAGCTTTGAGAGAAGGCGTGTTTTGAGGTCCTCCCAGGGTGTTCCAGAGTCCTCTCCAGATTCGAAGGCTTGATATCGACGTTTGATTTCGTCGGCCAAGCCGGCATTTGATTTGGCATCGAGGAGGAGTTCCAAACACAACTCCTCCGACAGCTGCAATTTTTCTGCCGGTGAGAGGCTTTGCAGAGATGGGTGCTGTTCGATGACCATGGCGAGAAGTTAGTCTTGAAGGGTGGTGTTTGCCAGAGGATTTGCTGAGCGGGGGGACGCGAATGAACGCGCTTGCGAACGGCTTGAAGGATAAAGTGACCTTTAGAGAGAGTCTGGGTCTGGATTTGGGTCGGTGGGGAGAGGGGAATCGGGGTGGGGAGATCCTTCGGGTGGAGGAGGCGGGATGGATTTGAGGGGGGAGACGATGCGGGTGGGCCAGGGGCGGAAGCGGTCGTAGATGTGGGGGGCGAGTTCTTTGGCGGTGGCGTAGCCGCGGCGGAACATTTCGAGTTTGGCGTCGATGTTGTCGATGTGGTGAAGGGCGATGGCTTCGGGGGTTTTGGGGAGGACGGGGGAGCCGAATTCGAGGGTGCCGTGATGGGAGGCGACGAGGTGGAGGAGGTGGAGGCGGACGTGCTCGGAGTTGGGGTCGAGGAGGGTCCAGGTGGCGGCTTCCGGGAGGTCCATGAGGTCGCGCCAGAGTTTGTTGACGAGTTCGAGGCCAAGGGGGATGTGGCCGAGCATTTCGCCGTGGAGGTTGTAGGGCTGGGAGAAGCCGGTCTCGGGGTAGCTGTTTTCCCACATTTTGCCGCAGTCGTGGAAGAGGATGCCGGCGATGAGGAGGTCGCGATTGAGGTCGGGGTAGACGGAGCAGAGGGCATCGGAGGCGCGCATCATTTGGGCGACGTGTTCAACGAGGCCGCCGCGGCGGGCGTGATGATTTTCGCGGGCGGCGGCAGTGCGTTTGTAGCGGTCGGCGAAGCGTTCGAGGAAGAGTTGGCAGAGGTGGTGGAGGCGAGGGTCGGCGAGGGAGGCGAGTTTGGTGAGGATGTCCTGCCAGTCGCTGTTTTGCCGGGAGGCGGTGTCGGGGTCGCCGAGGAGGAGGGTGTTTTTTTCGTCTTCGGAGAGGAGGCGTACTTTGGGGGAGCGGGGTTCGATGCCGTATTTGCCGGTGTCGATCCATTCGGCGGCGAGTTCGATGAAGGCGGAGCGGGGGAGGTCTTTGAGTTGGTGGAAGCAGGGGTTGCTGTCGAAGAGGCGCCAGAGGAGGGAGTCGGTGGCGTCGACGAGGCGGGCTTCGAGGTAGGGGCTGCCGGTGGAGGTGGTGCGTTCGGTGACGGAGTCGATTTGGACATGCACGCGGTAGGGCTGGAGCATCGCGTTGGCGACGGTGCGGAGGTCAGCCAGGGGGAGGAGTTCGGCGGGGTGCATGGGCGTGGAGAATCGGTCAGCGATCCAAGTTTAGCGGCGTTAGGAAGGGAACATGAGGCGGCCGATGACAACGGACATGGTGAGACCGACGAAGTCGGCGGTGAGGCCGGCGATGAGAGCGTGGCGGATTTTTTTGACGCCAACGGAGCCGAAGTAGACGGCGAGCACATAGAAGGTGGTTTCGGTGGAGCCGAACATGATGGCGGCGGTCATCTTGAGGAATTCGGAGGCGTCGGGTCGGGCGAGGATTTCGGTGAGGACGCCGAGTGAGCCGGAACCGCTGAGAGGGCGCATGAGGGCCATGGGGAGGAGGTCGACGGGGAAGCCGACGGCTCCGAGGAGGGGAGCCAGCAGGTATTCCAGAAGGAGAAGGGCGCCGGAGTAGCGGAAGATGGCGAGGGCGGCGAACATGGCGACGAGGAAGGGCATGATGCGGGTGGCAACAGCGAAACCTTCTTTGGCGCCGTCGACGAATTCCTCGTAGACTTTGACGCGGCGGGCGAGGGCGACACCGAGGGTGAGGACGAGGAGGAAGGGAATGGCGAGAGCGGAGGCGGAGTTGAGGGAGGCGCGGAAGCCGGTGGGGGCGGCGGCAGTGGTGGTCTCGGTGGTGGCGGGTTTCGCAGCGGCGGCTTGGGCTTTGGCGTCGGCGCTGCGTTGTTCGGCGGCTTTGACGACATTGGCGATGCCGGTTTTTTCGAGGACGGACTGGCGGAGGGTGGGGGCGGCGAGTTCGAGCACGGCGATGCCGGCGAAGGCGGTGAGGAGGAGGGTGAGGAAGAGTTTGCCGCGTGGGGAGAAGCGGGAGGAGGTTTCGGTGGTTGTTTCCGTCGAGGAGTCGGGTGTTTCGGTGGTGTCGGGTTCGATGCGGAAGCGGGAGAGGCGCTGGAGGGATTTGGCCATCACGATGGCGGTGACGGTGGTGCAGGCGGTGGCGAGGATGGTGGGGAAGATGACCTCGTAGGCGTTTTTGATGCCGGCAGCGGCGAGGTAGTTGATGGCGGTCATGGGGACCAGGGTGAAGGCGGCGGTGTTGAGCGCGAGGAACGTGACCATGGCGTTGCTGGCGGTCTGCTTGTGCGGATTGAGTTGCTGGAGGTGGTCCATGGCTTTGAGGCCGAGCGGGGTGGCGCTGTTGCCGAGGCCGAGCATGTTGGCGGCGAAGTTCATGATCATGGCGCTGAGGGCGGGGTGGCCGGCGGGAACTTCGGGGAAGAGGCGGCGCATGAGGGGGTGGAGGAGATGGGAGACGGCGGCGAGGAGGCCGGCCTTTTCCATGAGGCGCATGGTGCCGAGCCAGAACATCATCATGCCAGAGAGGGGCAGTGCGATGCCCATGACGGCGGTTTTGGCCATGTCGAGCGCGGCGGGGATGACACCGTTTTCACCGGAGAGGTTGCCGAGGAGGCCGGCGATGAGGATTCCGCCGAGGACGATAGCGGCCCAGATGTAGTTCAGCATGGGCGGGAGATAAGGGGTGGGGCAGGCGGCGTCAACAGGATAGCTAGATAGGAAGGAGGATGTTGGGGCAACCATCCGGGGCTAGATTTCGTATTGAAGTGTCGTAATTGGTTTCATGTTGATGGTCCCCATTCAAATCGCCAGCCAGAGAAGCGGTGTCACTGCCCATGTGATCCGCATCTGGGAGCGGCGGTATCGGGCGCTTGAGCCGACTAGGACGGGGACGAATCGGAGAATGTATTCGGAGGAGGATGTGCGCCGATTGAAGCTGCTTGGGGAGTTGACGACGAAGGGGCATCGAATTGGCTGTGTGGCGGAGTTGGAGATGGAAGCGTTAGAGCGGTTGGTGCAGGAGGAACGGCCGAAGGGGGATCGGAGTTTTGCGGTTGATGCGAGTCCTGACCTGACGACGACGGAGGACTATGTGGCAGCGTGTCTGGCGGCGGCGCGGGCGTTTGAGGGAGATCGGTTGAGGCGGTTGCTGCAGCGGGCTCGGTTACAGTTTGGGCAGCGGGGCATGTTGCGTCAGGTGATCACGCCGTTGATTGGTCAGATTGGAGTGGCGTGGCAGGATGGGCATTTGCGGTCGGGTCAGGAGCATTTGGGGACGGCGGTGATTCGTGAGGTGCTGATGTCACCGGTGCCGGGGAGTCAAACGGCGATGAATGCGCCAGAGTTGGTCGTGGCAACGCCGAGTGGGGAGATTCATGAGCTGGGAGCCTTGCTGGTGGCGGCATCAGCGCGAGATTTGGGATGGCGAGTTACTTATTTGGGACCGAATTTGCCTGCTGAGGAAATTGCGGCGTGCGCACGGGTGCGGAAGGTGAGGGCTGTTGGGTTGAGTGTGGTGTATCCTGAGAACTGTCCGACGGTGCTTGCGCAGATTCGTGAGTTAAGGAAGTTGCTGCCTGATGAGATTCTTTTGGTGGTGGGAGGGCGTGCTGCGAGCGGGTATGAGGCGGCCATTGGAGGTCGGGAGGTCAAGATCGAGTGGATGAAGGATTTGCCGAGCTTGGATCGCATGTTGGGAACGGCTTAGGGTTTCCGTGTTTGATCGTTTCTGTGGCGATAATGATGGAAGATGTTAGTTTGAGAGGTGTTTGACGATTTAGAGGGTGTGATTAAGGACCCAGGAGGCTGGGCGTTGGTGCTGGCTTTGATTTCGCTGGTGTCGGCGGTGTCGACCGGAGTGCATGTGTTGTTGAAGAAGCGGGATGCACGATCCGCTGCTTACTGGCTGGTTATTGTGACGTTTGTGCCGCTTCTGGGGTCGGTGTTCTACTTGCTATTCGGGATCAATTTGATTCGGAGGCAGGGGAGGAAGTTGCGGCAGGCCTTGCCTGGGGTGCCGATGACGGAACCGGGTTTGTTTTGTCCGCTTCCGACAGATTTGGATCCGTTGATGAGAGAGGGCGACTGCCACTTGGCGCAGACGTTGGATCGGATCTCGCGATTTCATTTCACGATTGGAAATGCCGTGCGGGTGCTGCACAACGGGGATGAGGCGTTGCCAGCGATGATTGAAGCGATTGAGGGTGCGAAGGTGTCAGTGACCTTGGCGAGTTACATTTTTGAGGCGACTGGGATTGGCGGGGAGTTTGTGATGGCCTTGGATCGGGCCGTGAAGCGTGGGGTGGCGGTGCGGGTCATGGTCGATGATGCGGGAACGCGGTATGGATGGCCGCCGGTGACACGGGAGTTGAGGAGGATGGGGGTGCCGGTGAGGCGATTCATGCCGAACCGATTCATCAAGAGGTTGTTGACGCTGAATTTGAGGAACCACCGGAAGGTGATGGTGGTTGACGGTCGGGTGGGGTTCACGGGTGGAATGAATATTCGAGAGGGTAACATGCTGTCCCGGAAGCCGGGGCATCCGGTGCAAGATTTGCATTTTGAAGTTCGCGGACCGGTGGTGGAGCAATTGCAGCAGGTCTTTGCGGAGGACTGGGAGTTTTGCTGCGGGGAAGTGCTGGAAGGGGAGGTGTTTTACCCGCGACTGGAGGCGGTGGGGGCAATCAGTGCGCTGGGGCTGCCTGACGGTCCGGACGCGGATGTGGAGGTGATGCCGACAGCGTTGTTTGCGACCTTGAATGCGGCGAGGCGTTCGGTGCGGATCTTGACCCCTTATTTTCTGCCCTCACCAACGTTGATGGGCGCATTGAATCTTTGTGCTTTGAGAGGTGTTGAAGTGACGATCATCACACCGGCGAAGAACAACATCGCGTTGGTCTCCTGGGCGGCGCGGACATTGTATCCGGAGTTGATGGAGCGAGGGTGCCGGATTTTTGAATCACCAGGTCCGTTTGATCATTCGAAGATCTTTGTGGTGGATGAGGTGTGGAGTTTTGTGGGGAGCACCAATTGGGATCCCAGGAGTTTGCGGCTGAACTTTGAGTTCAACATTGCTTGTTATGATTCCGAGCTCGGGGCGAGACTGACTCGGGAGGTTGAGGTGAAACGGGCTCAGAGCGTCGAGGTGACGGTTGCGATGCTGGAGGGAATGACGTTTGGTGAGCGGCTGCGCAATGGGGTGGCGAGGTTGTTCATTCCTCTGCTTTGAGGGAGATCTGTTCGCCTCCTCAGGAATGGCTGGTTGGGCCGGGGAGGTTCAGCACTTAGCCGCGAGGAAGGTGCTTTTGGGTGATCTCGACGGTTGAACCGATGCCGAGGTCTTCGAAGAGTTTGATGACGTCTGTCATTCCCATGCGAATGCAGCCGTAGCTAGCGGGTTTGCCGAGTTTTTGCTCTTCAGGAGTGCCGTGAATGTAGATGAAGCGCTTGTAGGCGTTCTTGTTTTGACCTTCGAGTCCCTTCAGCCAAAGGATGCGTGAGACGATGGGGTCGCGACCGGGAGCGTTTGGTGGAAGGACTTCTCCATTCCAGTTGCGGCTTTTCAGCACGGCGCCTTTTGGGAGTCCGTGGCCGATTTTGGCAATGATCTCATGCTTGCCCAGAGGGGTGCAGTTGCTGCCGGGGCGGTCTCCCAAGCCGAACTTCGAAGTCGAAATTTTGTAGGATTTGACGAGTTTGCCATCGGGATCATAGATTCCGAGTTTCTGGTCTCGCACACTGACAATGACGTCAGAGTCTTTGGACACACTCTTGCAGGAGACACTGAGGAGAGTGCTTATTGCCAGCAAAGGAAGCACAATCAAGCGGATGGAGGGGGCTGTCATCCGCCGGCGAGTTTGATTGAGATGGGAGGGAGCTTGGAACAGTCTCATAAGAACAAGTTTAGTTTCAGTTAACTATAAATGCAACTTAAATTATGGCTATTGCGGTAAACTCTGTAATTTAACATCAAATCAATGATGGGGTGGAAAATTGGGGTGGTGCTACCCGAGAAAGGTAGTGCCTTTTTAGACGATTGCGACTGGATTTCGCATTGGGGAATGAGGTTTGGCTGAGGTGGATCAAGGCGGGTCGGTGGTGTGAAGGGTTTGAGTTCCGCGGCTCAAGTTTAGCAGGATTTGGGCCGATTTTTCTGGGATGGCGGCTGTGAGTTGCCTGTTTGGATTCCGAGGCTAGCTTTCACTTGTCTCATACGCTCATCATGAATGCTTCTGTCATGGACCCAGATCTCCCGCATCGTGTGCTAGCCGCCGCTCTTGAGGTGCACAAGCATTTGGGGCCAGGGTTGACGCGTGAGGCTTACGAGGAGTGTCTTTCCATTGAACTTCGGGAAATGGAGGTGCCCTTTGTGCGAGGAGAAAAGTTGCGGTTCCTCTATCGGGGGAAGCAAGTGGAGGATGCTGCGAGACTGGATTTGCTGGTGGAAGGGGTCTTGATTGTGCAAGTCGTAGCGCGGGAGGAGATCAAGCCGGTGGACTTGGCGGGTTTGGAGACTTTGCTGCGTCTTGGTGGGTATCGGGAAGGGATGATGGTGAATTTTGATGTGACCATTTTGCGCAAGGGTGTGCACCGGGTCACACTCAAGCGACGGGCGGGTGAGAACGAGGGGCCGGGATAGAGGGGGGAATTTTGAACGCGGAAATCGGGTTGATTGCAGGGTGAGCCTTGAGTTTTTCGTGGGCTGGACTACATGCAGATCGACTATGAATATCACCGCGCCTGTTGTTTACTGCCTTTTGATCGGGATGCTTTCGAGTTGTGTCGTGACGCCACCTGTTGGAGGTCCTGGATACATTCCGCCGCCGCCACCGCGAGTGCTGATGCCGGTCAATCTGAATCAGCGTGAGCAGGTGTATTTGCCTGAGATTGAGAATGTGCTCCGGCGTGCGGGGTATGACACGATTTATCGGGGAGACGCGGACCATTTGTTGGAATTCACGATTGATGAGGGGCCGATCAATGTGGTGACTTTCATTCGGTTAGCGGATCATGGTCGAGTGGTGGGTCTGGGGGAAGGGCGTGCTTCGGGCCCTCCACTGCTCAATCGCAATCGCATTCTTGCAGATTCATTCTACCAGGCGCTTCGAATGTTTGAGAGTCGCTTGAGTCGACCCACGCCCGTCTATCCGTCGTATCGTTGACCCTTGACCTGCAAGCCGGGTAGGATCGATTTGCCATGCGTCTTCTTCATCTCACGCCGGGAACCGGAAACTTTCACTGTGGCAGTTGCCTCAGAGACAATGCTTTGATCAAGGCATTGCGGGTGCGTGGGCATGACGCGATCATGTCGCCACTTTACCTGCCGTTGGTGACGGATCGTGAGGAGGCGAGTCCGGACGAACCGATCCGAGTGGGCGGGGTTTCGCTTTATCTGCAACAGAAGATGACTTGGTTTCACCGGATGCCACGTGTGGTGCATCGATTGCTCAATCATCCGGGTGTTCTGAGATTGGCGGCGAAGGGGATGGGCATGACGAGTGCGAGGATGCTGGGCGAAATGACGGTGGGAAGTTTGAAGGGGAGGGAAGGGCGACAGTGGGGTGAGTGGCATCAGTTGATCGAATGGATCAAATCCGATGTGAAGCCGGAGGTCGTTTCGCTTTCCAACAGTTTGCTGAGTGGATTAGCACCTGCACTGGCGGAAGAGGTGGGAGTGCCTGTGCTCGTTTCCTTGCAGGGCGAGGATTCGTTTTTGGACACCCTTGTGGAGCCATGGCGGGCCGAGGCGTGGTCGGCGATGCGAACCAACGCGCAGTCTGTGTCGCGCTTCATTGCGCCGAGTTCGTTTTATCGAG
>CANETF010000059.1 GCA_947440575.1 Verrucomicrobiaceae bacterium | reverse complement strand
GAGGGCTTTCATCGCAAATTCGATTCGTTGGTCCATTTTTTGGGTCTCCTTCCATGGCATCGACAAGGTTCGCATTCGCAAACCCCGATGGCCATGATGTCACCCATGTTCTGAACCTGTTTTGTTAACGATGTATTGAACCTGCACCGTGAGTAGTGAGTGGTGGGGTTACTTCCAGGTGCCGGGGGTGTCGGTCCATTGGGTGAGGACTTGGCGTTTGGTGACGGGCCACCAGTCTTGGAGGCGGGCGGCGAGGCGGGTGACGAGTTCGGGGTTGGCTTTGGCGAGGTTTTGGTCTTCGTGGGGGTCGTTGAGGAGGTTGAAGAGCTGGGGGCGGATTTCGGTGAGGGGACTGGATTTGGCGTAGCCGTCGCGTTTGCCGTCGTAGGTGAGGAGGAGCTTCCAGGGGCCTTCGATGATCCAGCGGAAGACGATGGATTCCTGGGGTTCTTCGATGTTGGCGACATCGTGGGCGAAGGTTTCGCCGAAGACCTCTTTGCGGGGGGTGGGTTCGCCGGATTTGAGGATGGGGAGGAGGTTCAGGCCGGGGAGGTTGGCGGGGATTTCGGCGTTGGCGGCGGCGAGGGCGGTGGGGACGATGTCGATGCTGGAGCCGAGCTGTTCTTTGCGGTCGCCGGGTTGGATGGTGCCCTTCCAGGAGAACATGAGGGGCTGGCGGGTGCCGCCTTCGTTGGCGGATTGTTTGGAGCGGGGGGCGTAGGCGGGGCTGTTGGGGTCCTGGATCCAGCCGTTGTCGGCAACGTAAACGAAGAGGGTGTTTTCGGTGAGGCCTTTGGCTTCGATTTTGTCCATGAGCTGGCCGCAGGTTTGGTCGAACCATTCGACCATGGCGTAGTAGCGGGCGACGTGGTCGGACTGGATGCCTTTGGCTTTGTATTTTTGGAAGAGGTGGTCGGGTGGGGTATGCGGGCTGTGGGGCATCATGGGGGCGTACCAGATGAAGAAGGGTTTTTTCTGGGCGGTGGCGTTGTCGATGAAGGTGAAGACGGGGTCGAGGCCTTCGCGTCCGATTTTGAGGCCGTCGTCGCCATGGCGGCCGCCGGGGTTGGGGAAGCCGCGGGTCATGGACTCGGTGAAGCCGGCGCGCTGGGGGGCGCCTTCCCACCATTTGCCGGACTGGTGGCTGAGGTAGCCTTTGTCGCTGAGGAGTTTGATGATGGAGGGTTGCTCGTAGTAGTGGCCGATGAGTTTTTCGCGGAGGGCGGCGTATGCGGGGGTGTCGGCTTTGGCACCTTTGGACTTGGCTTTGCCCTTGCCTTTGGCTTTGGAGGTGTCGGGGGGAGAGGCGGGGGTGAGGGCGGCGGGGTCGTTGCCGGTGATTTTGCTTTGGTGAGCGTAGAGGCCGGTGGTGAAGGTGGCGAGGGCGGGGCGGCAGAGAGCGGTGGGGACGTAGCCGCGGGAGAAGAGGGCGCTGCGGGCGGCGAGTTTGTCGAGGTTGGGGGTTTCGATTTGGGGGTGGCCCATGAAGCCGTAGTCGGTCCAGGCTTGGTCGTCGGAGATGAGGAAGACGATGTTGGGCTGGTCGGCAGCGGTGGCGGAAAGGGTGAGGGCTGCGAGGAGGGTGAGCAGGAATGACTTCATGGTGCGATGGAAACGAGGGTGATGGGGCGAGCTGTCAGCAAAGGCTGTGTCGTATTTGGCAAGAAGGAAGGTGTTGGGACACAAAAAAGCGGGCAGGCTTGCGCCATGCCCGCTGGTTTTTGAGTTGCTTAAACTGCCGCGAAGTCGCGCATGGTGGCTAGGATAATGGTGATGGAACAGGCGCCGGCGTCTGGGAAGCCGATGCAGGCGTCGCCGAGGGTTTTGGCGCGGCCGAACTGGGCGACCATGGCTTTGCTGGCGTCTTTGCCGGCTTCGGCGGCGGCGGCGACAGCGGCAAGGGCCTCGGGGAGAGGCTTGCCGATGACTTTGCCAGCTTCTTCGGCGGCAGGAGCGAGGGCGTCGATCATGGTTTTGTCACCGGGCTTGGCGCCGCCACGCTTCATGACGCCATCGAGGGCGGCCTGAAGGAAGACAGCGAGGCCTTCGGATTCCAGTGCGGGGCGGCCGGCGAGGGCCTTTCCGCCTGCGCGGAAGAGGGTGCCGAAGAGAGCGCCGGAGGCGCCGCCCATGCTGCTCATCATGGCCGTGCCGGTGGTGACGAAGACTTGTTCGACGGTGCCGGGGTCAAGTTTGTCCAACTGCTCTTTGACGGCTTCCATGCCACGGGCCATGCCGAGGCCGTGGTCGCCATCACCCAAGTCGCGGTCGGCCTGGGAGAGCATGGGTTCGGCGGCGATGATAGCGTCAGCCACCTGGAGGAGCATGAGCCGCACTTGATTGGGTTTGAGTTCCATGGTGTGAGGAGGTGAAGGTTTGCGCCGAACTACTTCTTGCGCAGTTCCTTGCGCTTGAGGTCGTTGTAGAGGTCAAAGGCCTTGGTGGCGCTGAGACCGCCGTGGACGACGCCGTGCACCGCCTGCATCATGGAGACTGGGGCGTCGCTTTGGAAGATGTTGCGGCCCATGTCGACGCCGCTGGCGCCCTGCTTGATGGCGTTGGCGCACATTTTCAGCGCGTCGAGTTCAGGCAGTTTTTTGCCACCGGCGATCACGATCGGCACGGGGCAGCAGCTGGTCACGGTGTCGAACTCCTTCTCGGTATAATAGCACTTCACCACGTTCGCGCCGAGTTCCGCCATGATGCGGGTGGCGAGGCGGAAGTATTGAGGCGTGCGAGCCATGGCGCGGCCGACGGCGGTGACGCCCATGACGGCGATGCCGTAGCGGCTGGCGGCGTCGACGAGGTCGGTGAGATTTTTCAAGGACTGACGCTCGTAGGCGCTGCCGATGAAGACCTGGACAGCGAGGATGCTGGCGTTGAGGCGGATGGCTTCCTCGATGTTGAGGGCCGTGGATTCATTCGAAAGCGGTTCGAAGCCGGGGCGGCCGAACTTGGCCTTCTTGCCGTCGATTTCACCTTCCCACTCTTCCATGGGGCTGATCATCGAGGTGCCGCCGGAGGCGCGCAGGGCGATGGCTTTCGTGGTGGAGGCAGGGATGACAGAACGCTGGATGCCGCGGGTGAGCATGAGGCAGTCTGCGTATGGGGCGAGAGGGAGGATGGTCTGATCGACGCGCTCGAGACCGGTGGTGGGGCCTTGGAAGTAGCCGTGGTCGAAGGCGAGCATGACGGTGCGACCGTCCTGCGGATTGAAGACCTTGCTGAGGCGGTTTTTGAGACCCCAGTCGTACTGGTGGCAGCCCTTGAGGAAGAAGCCGGGAGCCTCTTGGGGGACGTGGGTGAAGAATTCTTTTTCTTTCTTGTCTGCTGCGCTGGTTTGGATATCGGCCATGGTGAATAGATGGTAGGTTGGAGATTAAGGGCGTCAAGAGTAGTCAATTTAGGCGGCGGCATCCATACCTGAATTCGCTATTGATGTGTCGGATTTGGCAATGGCGGGTGGATTTGAAGGGTTTTGGTTGAGGATGGGGGGTGTGTCGGATTCGGCGACGAGAGGGTGGTGGGGGAATAAAGGGCTTGTGTTTTGGGGTGGCGTTCACGAAGGGTGTGTTTCAATCAACACGGGGAAACATGAGTGCGTCGAATCTATTGAGCTTGGTTCCAGCGGGTTCATTGCATCGTGTGCAGGGGGAGCGGACGGTGGCGTTACCGGGGGCGACGGTGGACATTTTGACCGCGCGAAAGATTGAGTTGCAATGCTGGGAGTTGAACCGGTTGAGTGATCCGTATTGGAGGCTGTATTGGCCGCTGGAGGAGGGGGGCGTGGTGGAGATTGAGGGGAAGTATACGGCGATGGTGCCGGGGAAAATGTATCTGATTCCGCCGCACACGTCTTTCAGCACGCAGACGCTGAAGCCGTTCAGCAAGTGGTATGTGCATTTTAATCTGGGGGTGGCGGGTGACCGGGCGGCGCCGGGGATTTATTCGATGGAGATTGGAGCCGGGGATGAGGCGGCTTTGGGGGCGCTGGTGGCGCAGAGCGAGGCGGAGGGGGTGCCTTTCAGTTGGGCGGCGGTGATGCTGGTGGCGGGGACGATGCAGCGGTTGCCAGCGGAGATTTGGCAGCATCAGCGATTGGATCCGCGGTTGCGGAGTGCGCTGGATTTCATGAGCGCGCATTTGGCGGTGAAGCTGGTGGCGGAGCAGATTGCGAAGTATGCGGGGCTGAGTGTGCGGAATTTGAATCATTTGTTCCGGCAGGAGTTGCAGCGGCCGCCGATGCGGGTGCTGCTGGACTACCGGTTGGATCAAGCGTGCGCGCTGCTGCGGCACAGTGAGGCGAGCATTGACGAGATCGCGGAGCAGTGCGGGCTGGTGAACCGGCATTACTTGAGCCGGATGATGCGGCAGTATCGGAACACGTCGCCGGCGACGTATCGGCGGGAGTCGATTTGAGGGGCCGAGAGTTCGGAGTGCTAGTTTTTGGCAAAATGGGGTGGAGTCGAGGGTGCGATGATGCATAGGTGGGAGGTAGTTACTCCTCTTATGATCTTAATGTCTTTTACTGGTCGGCTTAGTTCTGGTTTGTTTGCTGCTGCTGTTGGTTTGGTCTTGTCTTCGGGAGGTCCTGCCGGTGCGTTCACGCCGTCGCTTTTGAAGCTCTCGGCGAGGCCACACAGCGCGGCGAGTTTTGATAATTTTGGCTGGGCGGTGGGAGCCAGTGAGAAGTGGATTGTGTCGACAGCGCCGGCTGATGACAGTGTGGGCGGGGTGGCGCTGGCGGGGGCGGTGAGTGTTTACAGTGCTGTGACGGGGCGGTTCACGCGGAAGATTCGTCCGGCGGATCTGGTGGCGGGGGACAGTTTTGGTAATGCGTTGGCTGTATGCGGGGATTTGGCGCTGATTTCGGCGCCGGGGCAGGGAGATGGGGTGGTTTATCTTTGCAATCTGGCGACGGGAGCGGTGGTGCGGAAGTTTTTGAGTCCCACTCCGAATGGCGAGTTTGGGAGGGGGATCGCGTTGAGTGCGGAGTTCGCGGTGATTGGGGCGTACCTCGAGGACAATTCCAACGGGGCGGTTTATGTTTACAAGTTGGCGACGGCGGAGGCACCGCTGCGGATCGCGGCGCCAGCTCCTGCTGCTGGGAGCAACTTCGGGTTTCAGGTGGCGGTGCAGAATGATTTGGTGATTGCGGGGGCGTTTGCCAGCGATCTGGCGGCGGCGGATGCGGGAGCGGTTTTTGTGTTTTCGTCAGCAGGAAATCTGCTGCTTTCGATCACGGATCCGCAGCCGAGCGCGACGCATCTTTTTGGGACGTCGCTGGCGGTGAGTGGGACGGAGATTTTGGTGGGGGCGTCCAATCATGGCGGGCAGGTGGGTCGGGTGAATCGATTTGATCTGCTGACTGGGGCGAGCAAAGGCACGTTGGTGGCGACGGACGGGCAGACCGGGGACATTTTTGGAGCGGCGGTTGCGGCGTGCGGCCACTTGGCGATTGTGGGAGCGCCCGGGGATGATGATAGCGGGACGGATTCCGGGGCGGCTTATCTTTTCGATTTGAGCGAGGGGGAGCAGCTGCGGAAGATTTTCCTTTCGGCTGGGAGGAATCAAGCGAGTTTGGGCACAACGGTGGCGATTTGGGGCAATCAGGCGGTGGCTGGGGCGGTGTATGATGATGATGTCGCGGAGAACTCGGGTGCGGCGTATCTTTGCCGGCCGGTGATTGGAACGGCTCCGTTGGAGAGTGTGGCGCGGTCGGGTGATTCAGCGAGCAACACGCAGGATGCTGAGTTTGCGACGTTTGGGACTGCGTTTCTCAATGATGATGGGGAGAGTCTGGTTCAGGCCAGTTTGACGGGTCCTGGGGGTGCGGGGGCCTCAGGGGTGTGGAACAATCTGCGGTTTAAGACGAGCCTGGATGTGCTGGCCTGGAGCCGGATGAGCGCGAGCCGATTGGCAGACCCTACCTTTGCTGGACTGAAGTTCGCGCTGTTTGGGCCGCCGGTGATGTGCAATGACACTTTTGGGCTGACGCAGGTTGTTTTGAGTGGATCGGGGGTGACCTCGTCAAACAATAGGGCTTTGTTTGTGAATGAGACGGAGAACAATCAGACTGTCTCGGTTTTGCGCACTGGAGATCCGATTGGGTTTGGTGCGGTGCTGAACAGTTTGGTGGATGTGGTGCAGGCGCAGGATGTCGATAAGCTGATGGTGTCGATAGGGAAGCGGCTGAATGTGGGGGGGATTGATGCCAGGAATGACAGTGCGGTGTGGGTGATGGAGCATTTTGGCACGACATCGGCGCGGTTTGAGGAGGGCGGCAGTGAGGCAGGGGGCGGGACGTATGGGCAGTTTTTTGGCCGGGCGGCGAGTGGCATGCTGACGTCGGGTGCGTTTGGCGCGCAGGTGATTCCGGCGCCAGGGGACACGCCGGTGCCTGCCTTGTTCCGGGGTGAGTTTACTGGAGGCGCGGCGCGCCTGGTGACGAAGGGGGATCAGGCGGCGAATGCTGCGACGGACGTGGTGTATTCGGCGTTTGTGGCGGAGGCGCACCAGGATTTTAGGACGGTGTTCAAGGCGACTTTGAGTGGGCCGGGTGTGACGGGCGCGAACAACACGGGGCTTTGGCATGACACGGCGGGTTTGATTGCGCGGACGGGTTCGGAGATTGAGAGCGGGCTGACGGTGGTGTCGATTGGACGGTTCTGGCCGATTGCGAGTGAGCAGGTGATTTTTGAGGTGACGCTGAGAGGGGCGGGCGTGACGGGGACGAATAATCGGGCGCTTTATCTTTGGGATGATGGCGATGCGATGCTGCGTCTGATGCGCACGGGGAGTTTTGCGGATCCGGAATGCGGGCAGGCGAGGATTGCGGGGATTTTGCAAGTGGGAGTGCACCCGCGGAGCGGGGAGTATGCGATCCTGGCCAGTTTGAGCGGCAGTGGTGCGGCGACGAACCTGGGGGTTTGGGCAGGTGGGACGAAGAAGGGCAACGCGACCACCTTGGCAGCGCTGAGGCGGCCGTCTCTGATTTTGAGAAAGGGAACGACGCTGCTGGCGCCTTCCGGTCAGACGACGATGATCCGGAGCATCGCGATGAGTGGTGCGACGAGTGCGGGTGGGGCGGGGAACATTGGCAAGGGGCAGGTGGTTAGTGAGGACGGGGATGTGGCGTTGATTTTTGAGTTCACCAATAAGGCGCGTGAGGTGATGACGCTGGAGCGGTAGGAGGGGTGATAGGACTGACTGACGCGGGTGGCCAGGCTTGGGTTAGGTTCGTGAAGGCGAGCCTGGAGGCGTTTTGCCGACCTGCCGAAAGAGTAGTACAATACCCCATATCCTATCTGACGCAGTCGGTGCATGGTGAGGGGCGTTCGAGGTGGGATCATCTGCTTCGACTGCGAAACCCATCCCACCATGAAAACGCCGATCCTCCTCCTCCTCACGCTTGCCTCCACCGCCGCGCTCATCAGTTGCAACGAAAAAAAGGCCGCCATTGAGGCCAGAAAAGATGCCACCAAGGACGCCATCGATGAGCGCAAAGAAGCGGTGGATAAGTCCGCTGAGTCCGCCACCAAACAGGCCGACGCCAACGCTGACATCACCAAAGCCAACATCGAAGCTGCCAACCAATCTGCTCAAGCCCAATTGGATGCCAACAAGGTGAAGGCGGATGCCGTTGCCGCCGCTGAAAAGGCTCGGGTCGATGCTTTGAACAAGTAGTTCACGGCCTTGGGTTCGATCCTGTAAGTGCGGGTTCGGACTGGGGGGTCTTACATTTGTTTGATTTGGCGTTCAGTTGATGCTGGTAGGTGAACCTGGAGTCTTTTCACTTGGGCGCTTTCGGTTGCCTGAAGATCAGCGCTAGCCAGCACCCCGGCAAAGCTAGAGCAGTTTAAGAAAAACTGTAGCCGCACCTTTGGGGCGGCGGATGCGGATCTTGGCCGTCGTCAACTTGGGACGTTTGTAATCATATGCCCCTTCGCTGCCAACGGCCCATCTCCACCTCCGGCGCTCCCAAATCAACGGCCACATCTTTTCTTAAATTGCTCTAATCCGGGAATGACAAAGACCCAACTTTCTCCAGTGAGGGAGGACATACCTGGCACGACAGATAGCCTTCGAGGCGTGCATTCGTTCGTGGAAGGTCTTTGCCAATGCCTGAACTTCCAGATTCCGTACCCTTCCATACTTTTTGGTGACAGATCGGGAACGCCTGCCGCTCTTGCAAGGGTGCCTGGATGAATTGGCGAATGGCGAGACGTGATACTGTATCAGTTTTTTGTTGTGGTGAATTTGTATAGCAACACGCCATGCGCAGGAATAGCTAGCGGCAGGGAATCCTTCGCGGTATCCAGCGTGGCGATGTTCTGCTGCCTCCACAGGTCGCGGATGGTTTGCGTGCCGGACATGTGAAGTTGGGTGAAGTCGTTGAACTCCAACCTCACTGGCTCGGTTCCCAGGTTGAAAAAGCCGATCGCGCGTCCGCCGTCGGCCAGTTCTTTTTCATAGACGCGCACGTCGGCGACCCTGCCGCCGATCTCGCTGATCTTGATGGCGCATGTCGCCTGTTTGCCGAGTTCGTCTTGATCGACCGCCAGCACTTCGTCATTCGTCAAGAGACTCAGGGTAAAGTCATCCAGCTTGGTCATGTCGCTGCCGATCAGCAAGGGCGCGGCGAGCATGCACCAGAGGCTGATGTGGGTGTATTGCTCATCCGGAGTGAGGCTCGTCGGATGCGGCCTGCCCCAGCCGACCCAGCCGACGATGAGCATGTCGGGATCGGTCCAGCTGCCTGGCTTGGCGAAGGGTGCGGCCTTGTCCTGATAGAAGCCGATGTCCCTGATGCTACGCCATGAGTCATTCACGTCGCCGGTCATGCGCCAGCAACTTCCGTTGACCGACGCGCCCCACTTCCACACGTCATTGTTGCCGTATTGGCAGAGGCTGAAGACGATGTCGCGAGGCTGGTCGCGCAGGAAGCCGCCCATCACCTTGAAGGGATGGATCGCGTAGTCGTCGTTGCTGGAGTTTTTCCGAACCGGGACGTTCAACGGGTTCGCGACCGTTCCATCGGTGACGGAGGCATAGCTGCACCAGTCATATTTCAGAAAGTCAAAGCCCCACTGGGCATAGGTTTGCGCATCCTGTTCCTCGTGCAGCCAGCTTCCGGCGCATTTGCCGCAGGTCGTCGGCCCCGGCGAGGAGTAGATGCCGATTTTCAGGCCTTGATCGTGAACGTAATCCGCCAGCCCCTTCATGTCAGGGAAGCGGGCATTCGAGACGATGGAGCCTTTGTCGTCGCGGAACGGCTTTACCAAATCCTGCACGTCCTTTTGATCCGTCGGGAGGTGGTTCTGCCAGTAGTCGTCGATGTTGATGTAGCTCCAGCCGTGGTTGATGAGGCCGCTCTTGACCATCGCGTCCGCCGCGCTTTTCACCTTCTCAGCGGAGACAGCATGCGCAAAGCAGTTCCAGCTATTCCACCCCATCGGCGGCGTCAGTGCGATGGTGTCGCCGCAGACGATGCGGAATCGTTTCTCCGCTGCGCCGAGTGCATTCTTGGCTCCGAGCGTGACGATGAACTCGCCCTTGGATTGCAGGGTTCCCGTGATGCGCCCGGTCTTGTGGTCCACGGTTAGTCCACTCGGAAGATTCGCAGCCGAAAACTCCATCGGCCGGTCGCCGGTTGCTGGAATGGTGAATAGGAAGGGCGAACCGGGACGCACACCAAAGACATTCGCGCCGTTGATGCGCGGCGTCGGCGGAGCAGCGGGCGTCAAAAGATAGGGTGCGACCGGCGCGGGGACAGGCTCACCACTGGTTTGAAACGTCTTTGCCGCTTTCGTCTCGAATTTCGCGTCCGCCCAATCCGCATAGTCATCGTTGTTGCCGTCGTTCGCGTCGCCCACTTTCAGCAGCAACTGCTTCACTCCGGCAACGCTGACTTTAAACGCCTTGGCCGCTTCGTTGGTGCGCATCACGCCACTGCTCCAGAGCAGCCGACCATCGCCGATGACAAAGAATTCGACGCTCGTCCTTAATGAGCCGCGCTTAGCGTCATCAGTGCCCACATAAGCAGAGAATGTTGTGGCATCGCCGTTCAGATGGATGTTCATCACGCTTTCCGCGACCGTGCCGACTCCGCGTTCGAATCTCTTCGCACCGATGGTCAGAGGCTTGCCGTCCTCTGGTTTCTTGGCCGCGCATTTGTTTTTTTGAGCTTTCCCCCAACCTTGGTTGATATGAGACAAGTTTAAGTCGTCGAGCCACACGGTTTCGGCGGGTGCGACGAGCGGGATTAGGCCGGCTAGAAGGAAGGTGATGGTGATGTGTTTCATGATTTCTCCGCTGTCCTTGTCGACTCCAACCGTAAAGTCAGCTTGCTTGTGGCTTAACGGTTAAGAAGCACAAGTTGTTAGAAGAGTGGCAGATTAAAATGTCCGGGGTCGATGGCGGCGAGGATCAAAACGGCGATCCAGGGAATGAAGAACCAAGCGAGGTGCCGTGAGTTGGCGAGGGTGTAGTGTTGAACAAAAGGCCATGAAAGCGGCCCATATCGGGAAGGAGCAAATCAGGAACATCGCGAGCCCGCCGGTGATGGACTCGTGGGGTGCAAGCTGAATGGCGATGGTTGTGCGCTTGGTGCCTGTCAGCGGTCATGTGCCGTGGAAGACGCGCCAGTGGAGGATGAAACTGTAGAGCAAGGCGCACCAAAAGAAGGGGGCTGCTGCGAAGGTGTAGGACACGCACTGAGCCCAGCGGCGGGCGCCGGGCTTGGGAGCTGTGTCGGGGGTGGTCATATTGCTTCTTCGCTGGCGGCTGGCGGTTTCAAATGGCGCACCATAGCGAAGTTTGGGGCGGGATGACCGAGGATGATGTTATTGCGACTCTCGACAACCTCAAAGCCTTGAGCTGCAAAGAAGCTTTTTGCGGTGATGCTTACATCCGCCGTGATTGCGTGAAGCTCGAGGGCGACAGCTTCTGAAACGACAGCCGCCATCAGAGCGGAACCCATTCCCTGGCGTTGGAAGTCTGGGCTGACGTAAAAGTAGTCGAGGGAACCCGACCCGTCTAACTCGGCAAAGCCTACGATTTGATCGTCAAGAAGGGCAACGAATGGGTTCTTCTCGCGAAGGCGAGTGGCCCACTCGGTCATTTTCATGTCCGGGGGCGCCCATCTGTTCAGCAGGTCCTTGTGGTAGTCAGAGGCGTTCGACTCATGGGTGGCTCTGAAGTAGATGCGCCAGATCTCGGGCTCGTCACCAACCCTGTATCTTCGTATGGTCATTGGGCTGTGGTTAGGAGCGCTGTCGTTGGGGCGTCAAAGATCAGGCGATGGTGAGGCATTGATGACACGACAGATGCTGGGCGAACTGTTGCCTGCATCCGTTTCGCCCCGTAATTGGATGGTCATCGGCATCCACCGAAGGGTTTGCGGGTTACTTCTTTGCGACGGTTGGCACCGAACGAGAAGTGATGGTGATCTTCAATTCTTTATCAGCGGATGATGAGGGCAAGGTGATGGCGGCTGGCTGGTGCTCCAATGTGAGAAGGGAGGGTCGTGACACGATTTTCTCCTTGCCTGTGCTCTTCGTGACTTCGGTGACGACGAGTTGAAGCAACATCTGCTTGGGTGGCAGATCCAGTTGAGCGAGCGACTTCCGAAATGCGGCGGCCTTTGGGTGGTCGCCATTGATCGAAACCGAGTTCTTGTCGATCTGGATGCTTGTCACGATGTCGGCAATCTCAGGATAGTCGTTCTTGAGAGACTGATAGGCATCAGCCGCTTCAAGGTAGGAAATGGCGATGTCTTCGACCCCTGTTGTCGGGTCAGCAGCCAAAACCGAAAGCAAAGTCAGGTGGAGGGTCATCAGCAGGCAGGCGAGTTTATTCATGATTTGACGATTTCGATTGTTTGGGTTGGTTGATGGGCCGTCCTAGTTGGCTGGAACAGGCGCGGGGGGATTCCAGTCGCCTTCAAGAACTTCGTTCTCCGGCAGGTAAAGCCTCACCAGGTAGTTCCAGCCTTCGGTGATCGGGAGGTAGTTGTCAGCGTTCGGGTTACCCCCAAAATGGATGGTCATGCCACCGTCGGCGCTCTTTTTCCCTGTCACACTGTTCTTGGAGTAGAGGTTGAGTTCGTTGGGTTCGAAGAAGCCGTCCTTGTTGTAGACCGAGACAGACCAGAATGCGCCGACGGGAACCTCCTTCGGCATGGTGAGTGTGTAGGCGGTCTTGCCGTCATTCGCCTTGGGGTAAACGTTGACGTAGGTGGCACCCCGTGCCGGGTTGCCGCCCCAGCCGCTGGCACTTGCCATCAGGTGGAGGATGGGATCCACCTGCCCTCTTTTACCGAATCCGTCCGACATGTCGGAGAGCTTTGCAGAGAGGAGGTTGAGATCCTTGCGGGTCTGCACAAAAGAGGTCATGTCCCAATCGGGCAATTCAAGTTTGCCGGGGGATGCTTGCTTGAGTTGAATCGCGTCCTGCAGGGCATGGGCGGCCTTCATGTCCGCCGGGTCATTTGGATCGGCAAAAGTGCGGAATAGGACCATCGCGTAGCGTGACCCCACGGAATCCATGGTCAGGGTGACTTCTCCGCTTCCGTGTTTGAGGATGGGGTTGTAATGGTCCTGGCTGATGACCAGCATGGACTGGAATCGGCCGGAAGAGATGGGCTTGACGATCACCGCTGGCGAACTGAGATCGAGAACAACGGCGGAATAGAGGGTGTCGCGGTTGCCGCGGATGGTCGTTTGGTTCACCACCGAGTAAGGTTCGCGCAGATGGAGCATTTTGCCGATTCCACCGGCCTTTTCCGCGTATCCCTTGAACTGCATGTCGCTCTCTGCGCGAACGTAATTCTTGATGGTGACTGGGATGGTCTCGGCCAAAAGGGAAGTGGGAAGGATTGCGGCCGAGGCGGCCACTGCGAGGAAGAGCGTTTTCATCTTGTGGACTATGGGTTTCATGGCAGTGCAGTCTGATCGGCTGGCTTGTGTCGTGACTGGAAACGCTTCAGAGCAGCCGACGGCGAGCGGAAGACGTTGATGACAGGACAGGTGCCATAGGAGCCGCTGCCTGCATCTGTTTTGTGTCGATGCGGGTTCATTTGGGATTTTTGGTTCCGAGGATCGCTGCTGGGGTGATGATTTTGCCCTGGGCATCGATTAGGTCGATTTGTAAGTTCTCGGCGACGATGGCCTGGGCGAGGAGCTTGCGTGCTTCTGTGGCTTGGGTCTCATCCACGTTCAGGGTGACGCCTGCGGTCGCGACGGCGACGGCTTGGATGTTGTGCTCGCGCAATATGGTGAAGGTGCGTTGGCCTTGCTTTTTGTTGGCCTCAGGGCTGTTCGGCCATGAGGCTGTGGGAACCCACTTGGGCTCGGTGGCTCGACTGGCTGGGGCGATGGTGATGAGGGAGAAGGCGCTGGCGAAGAGGGCGAATCGCAAGAGGGGGTTCATGATGGGGGGAGTGATGGGGAGCATCACGGGGTGGGAACTCTGTTTCTTGGGGGGATGCTTGGGAATGGGTGAGGGCGAGGGGGACGATGATCACAGGACAGGTGCCCTATGAGCCGTTGGGTGCGTCCGGCTTGATTGGCCTCATTTTGGTTTATGATGTAGTTGGAAAGTGAACCTCATAGGCAAGGATATCGACCTTGCCAGTGTCATAGCGGCAGTGGAGAGTTGGAAGTGACACTGCGTCTGGGTTAAGGTGCTTGGCTAAAAGACGGGAGGCGTCCTCAACGGGGGACGTGGAACTTTTGGGAATGCCTACAGAAATCGAATCGAGAGTAAATTGCTCAATGACAGAAATCGATACTGGTGCACCTGAGTCCGAAATGTCATAGCACGTCAGGGTGGCTGCAAGCTCTACGGCAAAAGTTTTGCCAGAGCGAGTTCGTAGAACGCATCTAAAGGACTCCATATCGATCATCTGCGGATTAACGCACCATGCTATGCAAGCCGCGCCGGGAAATGAATCGTCAAACGTCAGCCCGTCGAGCAAGCGCCAATCATGGACAGGCAAAGGCACCGTCATGGAAATATGAGGTTCTATCGCAGTAGTTTGGCCCGCGATATCAATCGACATGCTTTCCCCTACAACGTCGATGCTCAAGATTGGCTGACGACCCGCGACGTGACCATCGAGAAAAATCAACATGGAAGAACGAGTGTGTTTGCAGGCCGTTCCGTTGATGATCATGGGCGCAGTTTTTTGGCCGAAGGTTGTTTAGTCACACTGAACTGTGTTTGGTTTGACTCGTGCACAGTGGGCGATTCGATTTCTGTGATTGGTGGAAGTGAAGCAAAAGTCAGGCCTGAGGGCAAGTCTTGTGCCGGGTGGGGGTTTTGGAAGATTTGGGTTTTTGGGCTGCGGCGTTGCTGCGGACAGGAGAGCCGAGGCTTTGCGAGACAGGCGAAGCCAATCCGCGCTCCTGTGTTGGCGTTCCCTAATCAATGGTTACCTCGTCTTTTCAATGGCTCTCCTTTGTGACTGGCAGGAGAAGGTGAAGCTCACTGAGGCTTCGGTAGTATTCCATCTGCGGACGGGAAGGGTCGATGTCGAACTGGTCCATCATTGCGCCGAACGAGGGACCAATCTGATCGATCTTCGAGGTCCAATCCAGCAGCTTGAGGCGAGCACAGCGGCCTGCTTCGATCTCGGTGATGGGAAATCCCAGGGCTGCGAATCTGCGCTCTTCGATCTCATTGTCCGGCACCAAGCCGGCGTGGTAGTCCATGCGGTCGTCCGTCTCGTAAACCAAGCCGTAGAACTTTCTGCCTTTGAGTGACTTCAGGTGGGATTCGAGTGCTTGGAACGCCGCGCGGTTGCCTTCGGGGAAGTGGGCTGATTGGGAGGTGATCAACCGCAACTTGGGTTGGGTGATGAGGGTGGCGTGCATGGGTGGCGATGGGCTGGGTGGCTTGGGGGAACATCGGGCTCATCCACGGCGGGAGGGGTCAAACCGTAACGTGGTCTGCCGTTGGATGAGCTGTCTTATTCGCCATTGGTAATGTTTGGTGATTCGTCTTTTGGGGGCTTTGAATTGGGTTTGCGCCGTATCAAAAGACCGACCACCAAGCCAACAAATCCGAAAAGCCCAACAAGGATGGGCCAGAACAGCGGTCCGCCCATATCTCCTGATACGGCGGCGAAGATAAAGATAAGTATTGGGAATAGACACCCACCTGCAACTGCTCCATGGCACCCATAGTTTTTAGTTCGCAGCGTTTCGACTTGCGATGGATTTGGAGCATGCACTTGGTTGAGATCGGGTATGTTTTATCGTGAAAGCTTTGGATCAGGCGAGGGCGAGGGGGGCGTTGATGACATGACAGATGCCATTGGAGCCGGGGCCTGTATCTGTTCGGCACTCATGGGGTCATTTACTCGGGCGCACTCCAAATGCTTTGATGGTGATCGTGCGTTTCGCGGGGTCAATCGCGGTGAGAATCCCCTCAACAGTTATGTTCTTGGGGAGCTTTTGGAATTCCCGTACCAAATCCATGTCGCCTTTCGGAATGTTCGAGACGCTGGCAGTGGTGCCAGCAGCAGTTTGAACAATGAGGGGCTTAGCAATAGTCACAGGCTGACTATCAAAGCGCACCTCTCTACCGATGTGAACCTTGCCTGCGTCCGTAAATAAAAGCGGTTCAATGATGCGCCACTGCTGATCAAGAATCTTCCAAGCCTGAACCTTCTCTATTGGTCCCTCCGGAAGCTCCGGAAACTTCTCAGCAGAAACCAAAGATGCCAAGCAAAGGAGAAGGACGCACGTGGTCTTCATGGTTCTGTGTTTTGTTTGATCCGTGCACAGTGGGCGATTCGATTTCTGTGATTGGCGGTAGTGAAGCAAAAGTCGGGAGTGAGGGCAAGTCTGGTGTCGGGTGGTTTCGGGGGCAGTGGAGCTTCTGTCGCGGGCGAAGTGGGGTTGGGAAGATTTGGGTTATTGGGCTGCGGCGTTGCTGCGGACAGGAGTGTCCGCGCTCCTTTGTTGGCGCGCTACACCAAGGGGCTACTTCACTTCCACCAAGGTCTGGCCGGATTCGAAGGCGGCTTCGATCTGAAGCCAAACTGAGTCCAACCTTTCCAGGAGCTCCTGTTTGCGGCAGTTCCCAAGTCGAAGCCACAAGAGGCGTCCGAGGTCATCCGGTCGTGTGGCAAGAACGAAAAAGTCTTCGTCTTTGCTGACGACGATTCGTCCTTCGGCAAGTGCCCTTGACCACAGTTCGCGATCCTCTGTCTGTCCTTGCCCGATGTCGAGTACATGCACGGCGTCATGACCTTTGGCCGTGAGCCAGCGGGCGAGTGCCGCGGGCAACTGGTTGTCGATGAGGAATTTCACGCGGCGGTGGCCAAGACGAGGTGGTCCATTTGGCGGGCGGCGTAGGTGAGGGCTGCGGTGATGTCCTCAGGCTCCAGGAAGGCATAGTCTTCCAGGATTTCCTCGCGGGTGGCTCCGGCGGCGATGAGGTCCAAGATGTCGCTTATCCGCATCCGATAGCCTCGAATGCAGGGCCTTCCGCCACATTTGCCGGGCTCGGTGGTGATGCGATCTAGCAGGTTCATGCGGGGACTATACTGACTGGAGGCCCAGACGGCAACCTTGAATGCCGGGGGTATTGGGTGCGCTGGGTCTTTGGGCTGCGGGGTTGCTGCGGACAGGAATGTCCGCGCTCCGGTGTCCTTGCTACCGTGTTGGCGCTCGTTTGGCGGTTAGGGGACGGGTTCGGCGGATTCGATGAACCAGCGTTCGGCTAGGAAGTCGTCTTCGTCGGTTTTGTCGGCGCTGCGGTTGAGGGTTTGCAGGGCGGTTTGGGTGTCCCAGGGGACGAGGGTGAGGCGGTAGGTTTGGCCGGGGGTGAAGCTGGCGGTGGGCTGCATCTCTTTCTTTTTGAAGGTCCACTGGATGGCCTGCCAGTTGGTTTCGGGATCGAAGGTGCCGGAGAGTACTTTTTTGACGCGGTAGAGGGCGGTGTGGAGGGCGTCGGGATAGGGGGTGGCGTCGGGGCTTTGGTTGGTGGATTTGATGAGGAGTTCGGCTTCGACGATGACTTTGCCTTCGGTGGTGGCGGTGGTGGCGGTGGTGGTGGGGGTGTCTGTTGCTTGGGTGGGTTTGGAGGTGTTGGGGTTGAAGGTGACGGTGTCCCACTCGATGTTGGCTTCGCGGGCGGCGGTGGGGGAGTAGAGGAGGTCGCGGGAGGCGATGACCCAGACGACGAGTTTTTTGGCGCGGACGATGTCGTCGGGGCGGGAGGCGAATTCGCGGCGGGTGGCGGTGGTGCCGGCGCCGTTTTTGGCGATGACGTCGAGGGGCTGGCCGAGGAGGAGGGCGAGCTGGGAGGCGAAGCCGGCGTTCATGGGGGCTTTGGTTTCAGCGGTGGCGGTGGCGGGGTCTTCGAAGCCGAGGGTGGGGTCGGTGTAGATGTTGACGAAGCTGTCGCCGAGGAGGGAGATGGGGGCGGTGGGGGTGGGGTCGAGGCCGGCGATGGAGACGAGCTGGGCGGGTTCTTTTTGGTAGAGGGTTTCGGGGTGAGGGAGGTCGAGGAGGGTGACGAGGTCGCCGAGGGCGGCGCGGTCGTGGATGCGGGCGTCGATGCGGGGGGTGGTTTCGGTTTGGGGGAGGAGGGTGGGGTGGGTCTTTTTGATGTGGGAGGCGACGAGTTCGGCCGATTTTTTCATGGCCTCGGGGGTCCAGTGGGTGTCCTGTTTGAGGAAGAGGGGGTAGCGTTTTTTGAGGTCGTAGAGGGGTTGGGTGAGGTCGAGGACGTCGATGCCGGCGGTGCGGAGTTGGTCGTAGAAGGCGAGTTGGTCGGGGTGGCGGAGGGGTTCGTCGGGGGTTTTGTTGAGGAGGTGCTCGTGGTAGAGCATGGGCTTCACTGGGAGGGGGACGAGGAGGAGGGGGATGCCACGTTTTTTGAGTTCGGCGGCGAATTCGAGGACGAGTTCGCGGGCGGGTCTGAGTTTGCCGAGGGAGGGGTCCTTCATGACGGAGAAGGGCTGGGTTTTGAGGGGGCCCCAGCCGTTGAGGGCGGCGAGTTCGGGGCGGTAGAAGAGCCAGCCGTTGTTGCCGGGGTGGACTTTCAGATTGCCTTCGCCGGCGTAGGCGGTGAGGGCGAACTGGGTGTGGCGGCGGATGGTTTTGGCGTAGGGGAGGTCGGTGAGGGAGCGTTCGACGGCGAGGAGGTGTTCGTGGAGGGTGGTGCCGGCGGTGGGGGAGTAGCTGAAGAGGCGGACGAGGGGGGAGGTGGCGAGTTTGCCGGTGGCGGCTTTGTAGGCGAGGTCGCCGAGGGGTGGGAGGGTGAGGGCGAGGAGGAAGAGGGTGCTCAACACGACAGCGGAGCGTCGGCTCACGCGGTAGTCGGTGGTGTCCTTTTCGTCTTCGAAGGGGTTGCGCATGGGGTGGGGTTAGAACTGGAAGTAGAGGAAGGGGCTGTGGCCGCGGGCGAACATGACGGCGACGGAGAGGATCAATAGGAGGAGGCCGACGGCGGCTTTCCAGGGGACGAATTTGTGGAGGATGGTCTGGGTGTTGGGCATCATGAAGGCGACGCAGCAGGCGATGAGGATTTGGATGACGTTGAAGTCACTGAGCATGCGAGCTTCGAGGAGGGGGGCGGTGGCGACGAGGGGGGTGGCGCCGAACATGGCGGCGAGGTAGCGGGTGGCGACGGTGAAGTTTTCGGCGCGGAAGAAGACCCAGGTGAAGAGGACGATGGTGAAGGTGAAGGCGATTTTTAGAGGGCGCGGGGTGCCTTTGAACCAGCCGCGGTTGGCGGTGAGGCGCTCCCAGGAGAGCATGAGGCCGTGGATGGCGCCCCAGATGACGAAGGTCCACTGGGCGCCGTGCCAGAGGCCGCCGATGACCATGACGGCCATGAGGTTGGCGTAGGTGCGGGCGGTGCCGAGGCGGTTGCCACCGAGGGGGATGTAGAGGTAGTCGCGGAGGAAGGTGGAGAGGGAGATGTGCCAGCGGCGCCAGAATTCGGTGATGGAGGCGGATTTGTAGGGGGAGTCGAAGTTTTCGATGAAGTAGAAGCCGAGGAGTTTGGCGAGGCCGATGGCCATGTCGGAGTAGGCGGAGAAGTCGAAGTAGATTTGAAAGGCGTAGGCGAGGACGCCAGCCCAGGCGGCGAAGGCGGAGAGGTTGCCGTCGCCGGCTCCGAAGGCGGCATCGGCGATTAGGCCCATGGGATCGGCGAGGAGGATTTTTTTGGCGAGGCCGAAGCCGAAGCGGGTGAGGCCGAGGGTGAATTTCTCGATGGAGTGCTCCCGGTGCCGCATCTGGTGGGCGATGATGCTGTAGCGGACGATGGGGCCGGCGACGAGGTGGGGGAAGAGGGAGACGAAGCAGGTGAAGTCGAGGAAGGATTCGGCGGGTTTGGCATGGCCGCGGTAGAGGTCGATGCAGTAGCTGAGGCTTTGGAAGACGTAGAAGGAAATGCCTGCGGGGAGGATGATGTTGCGGAAGAAGTCGGGGACGGTGATGTCGCCGCCGCCGAGCCAGAGGGAGAGGGACTGGGTGGTCTCGATGGCGAGGGAGGTGTATTTGAAGAAGGCGAGAGCGCCGAGGTTGGAGACGATGGAGAGGACGACGCCGAGTTTGCGGCGGGCCTGGTTATCGCCCGCGTTGGTGATCATGCGGCCGAGGTTGTAGTCGAGCGTGGTGGTGCCGAGCATGAGGAGCACGAACCAGGGGTTCCACCAGCCGTAGAAGACCATGCCGGCGCAGGTGAGGAAGAGGTGGCGGAGGGTGGTGCTGGTGCCGGACCAGAGCAGGAGGTAGTAGATGCCGACGACGAGCGGCAGGAAGTAGAAGATGAAGATGTGGGAACTGAAGACCACGCGAGAGAGGGATTATGGGTGGCGAGGAGGGGGGGGAATGCAAGTGGGGTTCGAGGGGGGGATGGAGGGATGGAGAGAGGGGGGGAGTGGGAGACTGGGAGATGGGGGAGGGGTGATTGGGGCCCGCTCATAGAGGTGGCCTACAGGGGAAGTGGCGGCGATGCCGCGTGTGGGGCGCCAGCGGGCTGGCTGGGGGAAAGCTGCAGCGGGCTGCAGCAGTCCAAGGGGGGATGGAGAGTGGAGAGGCGGGCGATTTTTTGGGATTGATTGGGGTGAAGGGTGGGTGATGGTTTGGGTTATGAGTTTGAGAGCTTTTTTGGTTGTGTTGGTTTTGGGTTGGGTGATGCCTGCGGGGGCGGAGGATGTGGCGGCGCTGGTGGCGGCGGATGAGGTGCGGGTGGCGGCGATGAAGGCGGCGGACCAGGCGAGCCTGGAGAAGGTGTTTTCGGATGAGCTGCATTATGCGCACTCGAGCGGGGTGGTGGATACGAAGGTGGCGTTTGTGGAGGCTTTGACGACTGGGAAGACGAAGTATCTGGGGATCGATTATGAGGAGCGGAAGTTCACGTTTCCGGCACCGGGGGTGGCGTTGATGACGGGGCGGGCGCGGGTGCAGGCGGTATCGGCGAAGGGGCCGATGGATGCGGTGCTGTCGTATCTGGCGGTGTGGCGGAAGGAGGAGGGGGAGTGGAAGTTTTTGGCTTGGCAGTCGTGCAAGATGCCGGTGGAGGGGAAATGAGGTTTGCTGAAGGGAGGGGGGTGTCCCATTCGCTGCCAAGCATCGAGCCGTGTGAAGCGCTTCGAACTTTGGAGGGTGGGATTACCCTTCGGCGCACTAGACCGACTCTCGAAAGTCTTGTCACCTTGCCCAGCGGCGGAGCGGCCTCATTGGCTGCGTCAGCCGCTTGCCCGCTATTGATTGAATAGCGGGCTGCGCGACTTCCTTGCCACTGAGGTCGCTGCGCTCGCCGGATCAAAATGACAATCTTTT
>CANETF010000058.1 GCA_947440575.1 Verrucomicrobiaceae bacterium | reverse complement strand
GGGGTGGGGGGAGTGGGGGGATGGGTGGGGTTGTTATGCCGTCTGATTTGCCGATTGAAGCTCTGCGTTCTGATGTTTTGGCTGCGCTGGGGGATCCGGGGCGGCCGGCTTTGTTGATCAAGGCGCCGACGGGGTCGGGGAAGTCGACGCAGATTCCGCAGATGGTGGTCGATTCCGGGTTTTTGCCTGCTGGGCAGCGGGTGGTGGTGCTGCAGCCGAGGCGGATTGCGGCGCGGATGCTGGCGGTGCGGGTGGCGCAGGAGCGCGGGGGGAAGGTGGGGCAGGAGGTGGGGTATCAGGTGCGGTTTGAGAATGTGACGTCGGCGGCGACGCGGATCACGTTTGTGACGGAGGGGGTTCTTATTCGGCAACTGCTTCAAGATGGGGCGTTGGCGGGGGTGGGGTGTGTGGTGATCGATGAGTTTCATGAGCGGCATTTGGATGGGGATCTGTGTTTGGCGTGGTTGCGGGCGTTGCAGCGTTCGCGGCGGCCGGATTTGCGGGTGATTGTGATGTCGGCGACGTTGGTGCCGACGCCGCTGTTGACGTTTTTGAATCCGAGCCGGTTGCTGACGTCTGAGGGGCGGACGTTTCCGGTGGAGGTGCGGTATCAGAATCCGCTGCGGATGACGAATCAGTTGCCGGAGCCGGTGTGGGATCAGGCGGCGAGGGCGGCGGCGGATCTGGCGCGGGAGCCGGGGTTTTCGGGGCACATGCTGGTGTTCATGCCGGGGGCGTATGAGATTCAGAAGACGATGCAGGCGATGAGTGCGCATCCGGGGATCAAGGGTCGTGCGATTGTGCCGATGCATGGGGAGCTGACGCCGGATCAGCAGGATGCGGCTGTGGCACCGAGTGCGGTGCCGAAGATCATAGTGTCGACGAATGTGGCTGAGACGTCGCTGACGATCGAGGGGGTGCGGGCGGTGATTGATTCGGGGTTGGCGCGGATTGCGGCGTATGATGCGAGGCGGGGGATCAATACGCTGATGGTGCAGAAGATTTCACGGGCGTCAGCGGAGCAGCGGGCGGGGCGTGCGGGGCGATTGGGACCGGGGATTGCGGTGCGGTTGTGGCCGGAGCGGGAGCATGGGCACCGGGCAGAGAGTGAGGTGCCGGAGGTGCATCGGCTGGACCTTTCGGAGGCGTTGCTGGCGTTGAAGCAGGCGGGGGGTGGGGCTTTGCAGATTGATTGGTTTGAGGTGCCGCCGGAGGCGTCTTTGCAGCGGGCGCAGGATATGCTGCATTCGCTGGGGGCGCTGGATGAGGGGGAGGGGTTGACGGATTTGGGGAGGCAGATGACGGCGTTTCCGCTGCATCCGCGGTTTGCGCGTTTGTTATTGGCGGCGGCTGAGAATGGGTGTCTCCGGGAGGCGACGATTTGTGCGGCGGTGGCGCAAGGGCGGGATCTTTTGATGAGGCCGAAGCCGGGGGCGCCGAAGACGAAGGACGAGTTCTGGGAGCCGACGGATGTGACGGAGTTTCAGGCGGTGATTCGGGCGTTCATTCATGCGGAGGCGGTGCGGTTTTCGATGGATGGGTGCGCGCCGTATGGGATTCATGTGCGGGCGGCGCAGGAGGCGGCGCGGAGTCGGGATCAGTTTCTGCGGCTGGCGCAGCGGGCGGGGTTGGCTTTGAATGATGAGGTGGCGAGTGCGGAGGCGCTGGCGAAGACTTTGCTGGCGGCGTTCAGCGATCACCTGGGGGTGGAGACGGGGCGGGGGTCGCGGGTGTATGAGCTGGCGGGGGGGTATCGGGGGCATTTGGCGAAGGAGGCGCACATCAAGCCGCCGGTTTTGCTGGTGGCGTCGGAGGTGACGGAGGTGCAGGGGAAGGCGCTGCAGGTGCATCTGAATGGGGTGACGGAGGTGCGGGAGGAGTGGCTGCGGGAGTTGTTTCCAGGGGACATCACGACGGGGCAGCGGGCGGTGTATGATGCGGTGAATCGGCGGGTGATGAATCGGGAGGAGATGCGGTTTCGGAGTTTGGTGCTGGCGTCGCGGGAGCGTGGGGAGCCGGATCGGGCGACGGCGGCGTCGTTGCTGGCGGATGAGGTGGAGGCGGAGCGGCTGCAGTTGCCGAACTGGAACGAGAAGGTGGAGCAGTGGATCCTGCGGGTGAACGGGCTGTCGAAGTGGATGCCGGAGCTGGAGATGCCGGCGATCGGGGTGGAGGATCGGCGGTTGATTTTGGAGCAGGTGTGCGATGGGTGCACGGCTTACCGGCAGTTGAAGGAGCGGGAGGTGTTTCCGGCGCTGCATCAGTGGTTGAATCCGATGCAGCGGGATTTGCTGGATCGGTATGCGCCGGAGCGGTTGGCGGTGAAGGCGGATCGGAGCGCGAAGATCACGTATGCGGAGGAGGCGGCGCCGAGTGTGTCGGTGGTGCTGCAGCAGCTTTACGAGATGAAGGAGAGTCCTCGGATTGCGGATGGGCGGGTGACTTTGACGGTGCACTTGCTGTCACCGGCGCAGCGGCCGATTGCGACGACGGGGGATTTGGGGAGGTTTTGGCGGGAGGGGTATCCGTTGGTGAAGAAGGATTTGAAGGGGAGGTATCCGAAGCACGAGTGGCGGTGAGGGGGGAGGGGGAGAAGTGGCGGCGGGGCCGCTGGGGTTGATGGCGGGCAGGAGTGCCCGCGCTCCTCTTGGAGGGGGAGCAAGGCAGGCCCTTGCTCCACGGCGGTGGTGAAGGGAGAAGTGGCGGCGGGGCCGCTTGGGGTTGATGGCGGGCAGGAGTGCCCGCGCTCCTCTCGGAGTGGGAGCAAGGCAGGCCCTTGCACCACGGGGGTGGTGAGGGGAGAAGTGGCGGCGGGGCCGCTGGGAGGTGATGGCGGGCAGGAGTGCCCGCGCTCCTTTCGGAGTGGGTGCAAGCTGGAAGCTTGCACCACCTTAGATGGTCATGGAGGAGTAGCCGCCGTCGACGACGAGTTCGTGGCCGTTGATGAAGGAGCTGGCACCGTTGGCGGCGAGGAGGAGGGCGGCGCCGATGAGTTCGTTGGAGGAGCCGAAGCGGGCGGCGGGGGTGTGGCGCATGATGGAGGCGACGCGGTCTTCGGTGAGGACTTTGCGATTTTGTTCGGCGGGGAAGAAGCCGGGGACGAGGGTGTTGACGCGGATGCCGAGGGGAGCCCATTCGCGGGCGAGGTTTTTGCTGAGGTTATGAACGGCGGCCTTCGACATGGAGTAGGTGAAGACGCGGCTTAGGGGGGTGAGGCCGGACATGGAGCCGAGGTTGACGATGGAGGCGGCGACTTTGTTTTTGACGAAGTAGCGACCAAAGACCTGGCAGGCGAGCACGACGGCTTTGGCGTTGATGTTCATGATGCGGTCGTATTCTTCCTCGGTGATGTCGAGGAAGGGGGTGGGGGAGTTGACGCCGGCGCCGTTGACGAGGATGTCGCACTGGCCGGAGCGCTCGATGACCTGGTCGAGGAGGAGTTGGAGGTCGGTGGCTTTGGAGGCGTCGGCGGCGACGAAGTAGCCGGTGCCGCCGGCGCTGTGGATGGCGTCGAGGCGTTTTTCGGCTTTGGAGGGGTCGCGTCCGACGAGGACGACTTCGGCTCCAGCGGAGGCGTAGCCTTCGGCGATGGCGCCGCAGAGTTCACCGGTGCCGCCGATGACGACGGCGGTTTTGCCTTGGAGGGAGAAGAGTTCGAAGATAGAAGACATGGGGATTTTTGACAGGATTGCAGGATTTGACAGGATTTACAGGATGGGGAATACGGAATTTTTGACAGGATTGCTATGCTTCGCTTCCCTTCGGGCTGCGTTTGGCAAGGCTGTTTCCCTTCGTTTGGCTGGCAGGATTTGACAGGATTGATGAATGGGGGCTTTAGATGAGTTTCCAGTCGCCGCGGAAGGGGCGGCCGAGGAGTTTGGTGGCTTCGGGGTCGTTGAGGATTTCCTCTTTCACTGGGTCCCATTTGATAGGGCGGTTGAGCATCAAGGCGATAAGGGAGAGGTGGCCGGGGATGGCGCTGCGGTGAGCGGTTTCGACGGGGGTGACGGTGGGCTTGCGGGATTTGACGCAGTCGAGGAAGTTGCGGTGGTGGCCGGGAGTTTCGTAGAGGCGAGTTTTGATGATGTCGTCGCCGAGTTTGGGGAAGGTGGCGGCTTCGACGACTTTGTCGCCTTCGCGTTTTTTGATGACTTTCTTGAATTCGGGGATGGAGCAGTCGTAGGAGCCGCGGTTGACGTGGAGCCAGCCTTTTTCGCCGATCCATGTGGTGCCGGATTTGATGTCGGGATGGCCGCCGGCGATGACCATGGTGATGTCACCAGCGTAGGAGGCTTCGGTGCGGTATTTGGTGGCGGTGTTCCAGATGTCGGTGCGGGGTGGCATGTCGACCTGGATGGGGCGGACTTCGGAGGGGCCGCTGCTGTCCATGTCGAGGCCCCAGTGGGCGATGTCGCCGTGGTGGCCGATCCAGTCGAGGAGTTGGCCGCCGCCGATGTTGTAGTTCCAGCGCCAGTTTTTGTGCACGCGGGCTTCGATGTAGGGCTCCATTTGGGAGGGGCCGATCCACATTTCGTAGTCGAGGTGGGCGGGGGGTTCGGTGACTTGGGTTTTGTCGCCGGTTTTGGCGAAGTCGTTGTGGCCGGCGGGGAGGCCGACTTCGACGCGGGTGATTTTGCCGAGGAGGCCGTTGCGGACGATTTCGGCGCCGATGCGGAAGTTGTCTTCGCTGCGCTGCCAGGAGCCGGTCTGCCAGATGCGCTGGTGTTTTTGGACGGCGGCGACGATGGCTTGCTGTTCGGCGATGGTGCGTGCGAGGGGTTTTTCGCCGTAGATGTCTTTGCCATTTTTGGCGGCTTCGACGGAGACGACGCCGTGCCAGTTGTCGGGGATGGCGAGCATGACGGTGTCGATGTCTTTGGCGGCCATCATTTCGCGATAGTCGTGGTAGGAGCGGCAGTCGGTGTTTTTGTAGTAGCCGTTGATGGTCTTGAGGGCGGACTCGAGGTGTTGTTTGTCGATATCACAGGCGGCGACGATTTGGCAGTCGGATTCGGCGAGGAACTTGTTGGTGTTGCCGGGTCCCATCATGCCCCAGCCGACGACGCCCATGGTGATGCGATTGGAGGGGGCGTTCTGGCCGAAGACGGAGGCGGGGACGATGGAGGGGAAGCCGATGGCGGCGGCGGTGCGTCCGAGGAACTGGCGGCGTGAGGAGGTGAGGGGGTGGCGTTTCATGGTGGTGATGAGATGGGAATGGGTGGGATGGGGCTTGGGCTCGACGGGGTTGGTCCGAATTTGCCATTTTGCAGGGAAGATGCGCTGGCGTCAAAGGTTTCCGCTAGCGTGGCGCAAGGTGTAGTGGTAACCGATGGTCCATGGTGAAGGAACTTTTTGATCTCTCGGGGAAGGTGGCGCTGGTCACTGGTGGCAGCAAAGGCCTGGGCAAGGCGATGGCGCGTGGGTTGGCGGAGGCGGGGGCGGATGTGATGATTGCGAGTCGGAGCGAGGGGGAGCTCAAGAAGGCGGCGGCTGAGATTGGGGAGGGGTTGGGGGTGCGAGTGATTTATCGGGTGACGGACATGGGTGTTCGCGGTGAGGTGGTGGCGCTGGCGGAGGAGACGTGTGCGAGGCTGGGGAAGGTCGACATCTTGATTAACAATGCGGGGAGCAATCAGCCGCAGGCGATTGACGAGGTGACGGATGAGGCATGGGACCGGATCCTTGAGTTGAATCTGACGAGTTGCATGAGTTTGTCGCGGGCGGTGGTGCCGGGGATGAAGCAGAGAGGGTGGGGGAGGATCATTCACATTTCGTCGGTCCTGGGCGTGGGGTCGAAGGAGAAGCGGAATGCGTATTCGGCGACGAAGGCGGGGTTGATTGGTTTGACGAAGGCGAGTGCGCTGGACCTGGGGCCGTATAACATCACGGTGAATTGCTTGTGTCCGGGGCCGTTTTTGACGGACTTGCCGATGAGTCTGCTGAGTGAGGTGGAGAAGCAGGCGTTTGCGAACCGGACGGCGTTGAATCGGTGGGGGCAGACGAAGGAGTTGGTGGGGCCGGCGCTGATGCTGGCGAGTGATGCGGGGAGTTACATCACGGGGGAGGCGCTGCTGGTGGATGGGGGGGCGTTTGCGCGGGCGCTGTGAGGTGATGGCTAGAAGCCATCACGCCTTGGGGGGGGCGAGCGTGGTTACGCTTTGGGGGAGGGTTCGTCGCCTAGGCGGCGGTCGTGTTGGAGGTAGTTGGTGACGTAGTCGCGGACGGAGTCGGTGAGTGGGGTGAGGGTGTCGGCGTAGCCGGACTGGCGGATGCGGGCGATGTCGGCGCAGGTGAAGTATTGGTATTTTTCGCGCAGGGTTTCGGGCATGTCGATGAAGTCGATGGCGGGCGGGCGACCGAGGGCGGCGAAGATGGCGTTGGCGAGGTCGACCCAGGTTTGGGCGGTGCCGGAGCCGAGGTTGTAGAGGCCGGCGGCGAGGGGGGCCTGGGCGAGTTGGAGGGTCATGCGGACGGCGTCTTTGACATAGAGGAAGTCGCGTTTTTGTTCGCCGTCGCGGTAGTCGGGGCGATGGGATTTGAAGAGGCTGAGGCGGCCGGTGGAGGTGATTTGGCCGAAGGCTTTGTGGACGACGCTGCGCATGTCGGCCTTGTGGTCTTCATTGGGGCCGAAGACGTTGAAGTATTTGAGGCCGACGATGCGGCGGAGCCAGCCCTGGCGTTTGGCGTGGAGGTCGAAGAGGTGCTTCGAGTAGCCGTACATGTTGAGGGGGCGGAGGCGCTGGATGTCGTCGTTGGTGTCGTCCATGCCGAGTGAGCCGTCGCCGTAGGTGGCGGCGGAGGAGGCGTAGACGAAGCGGGCGCGTTGGGCCATGGCCCACTGGCAGAGCTGGCGGGTGTAATCGAAGTTGTTGCGCATCAAGAAGTCGCTGTCCTTCTCGGTGGTTGCGGAGCAGGCGCCGAGGTGGAGGACGACGTCGAAGCGGCCGAGGGCGTCTGGATTGGCGGTGATTTTGTTGAGGAGGTCGATGCCGTCGATGTAGTCGGCGAACTTGAGGGGGACGAGATTGCGCCATTTTTCATCGGTGCCGAGGCGGTCGGCGATGACGATGTTTTCGGAGCCACGGCGGTTGAGTTCCCAGGCGAGGGCGGAGCCGATGAAGCCGGCGCCACCGGTGATGAGGATGCGGGAGTCAGAGGATTTGAGCATGGGGAAAGTTAGAGGGAAGCGTGGTGGATGGCGTCGAGGTCGAGGCCGAGGAATTGGCGGGCCTGGTCTTCGGCTTGTTGGGAGAGGTCGGTGAGGTGGATGTGGAGGGTGGGTGGGGTGTCCGAGGCGGAGGCCAGGAGGTCATGGGCGGCGAGTTCGTCGCGGACGTGGGAGGCGCAGGTGGAGGCGGAGTCGATGAGGCGGACTTTGTCGCCGACGAGTTCCTGCAAGACGGGGATGAGGAGGGGGTAGTGGGTGCAGCCGAGGAGAAGGGTGTCGATGTTGCGTTGCAGCATCGGCTGGAGGTATTCTTTGAGGACAAGTTTGAGGGCGGGGTGATCGAGCCAGCCTTGCTCGACGAAGGGGACGAGGAGGGGGGTGGCGCGGGCGTGGATTTGGAGGTCGGGACGGCGGAGGGCGAGGTGGTGCTGGTAGGCGTGGCTCTTGATGGTGCCTTCGGTGCCGATGATGCCGACGCGCTGGCAGTTGGGGGAGGCGAGGGTGGCGGCGATGCCGGGTTCGAGGACGCCGAAGATGGGGATGCGGAAGGTGGCGCGGAGGGCGTCGAGGGCGTGGGCGGTGGCGGTGTTGCAGGCGACGACGACGGCTTTGACGCCCTGGTTGATCAGGAACTGGGTGTCTTCGAGGGCGAAGCGGCGGATGGTTTCGGGGGACTTGGAGCCGTAGGGGACGCGGGCGGTGTCGCCGAGGTAGATGATGGATTCGTGGGGGAGGAGTTTGCGGAGGGCGCGGACGACGGTGAGGCCGCCGACGCCGGAGTCGAAGACGCCGAGGGGGGCGGTGGAGGCGCCGGAGGTGGGGGATGGGAGATGGGGGAGAGGCAAGGGACGGGGAGGAGTAATCAGTAATCAGTGATCAGTGATCAGTAATCAGTGATCAGTGATCAGTGGGGAGTGGAGGACGAGGAGGACGAGGAGGACGAGGGTTGGAGAGTTAGGAGCGTTGGGAGAGGGTGACTAGGATGGCTTTTTGGGCGTGGAGGCGGTTTTCGGCTTGGTCGAAGATGGTGGTGGCGTGGGCTTCCATGACTTCGTTGGTGATTTCTTTGCCGCGATAGGCGGGGAGGCAGTGCATGACGAGGGCGCCGGGTTTGGCGTGGGTCATGAGGGTGTCGTTGATTTGCCAGGGGCGGAGGATTTCGATGCGCTCGGTGGCTTCCTCTTCTTTGCCCATGCTGACCCAGACGTCGGTGTAGATGGCATCGGCGTCGGTGACCGCGGCGATGGGGTCGTCGGTGATGGTGAGGTTGGACTGGTCCGGGAGGGTGGCGAGGAAGCTGGCGGCGGGTTGGAAGGCTTTGGGAGCGCCGATGACAATGTGGAAGCCACCGCGGACGGCGGCCCAGATCCAGGAGCGGGCGACGTTGCAGTCGCCATCGCCCATGAAGACGACGCGTTTGCCTTTCCAGGAGCCGAGGTGTTCCTGGATGGTGAGGAGGTCGGCTAGGATCTGACAGGGGTGTTCGTCGTCGGTGAGGGCGTTGACGGTGGGGATGCCGGAGTAGTGGGCGAAGTCGACGACGTCCTGCTGGGCGAAGGTGCGGATGACGGCGCCGTGGATCATGCGGCCGAGGACGCGGGCGGTGTCTTTAATGGGTTCACCGCGACCGAGTTGGATGTCGGCGCCGGAGAGGAACATGGGGGTGCCGCCGAGTTCACGGATGCCGACTTCGAAGGAGACGCGAGTGCGGGTGGAGGACTTGGTGAAGATGAGGGCCCACTGCTGACCGGCGAGGACTTGAGGGGAGGCGGCGCGGTCCTTTTTGAGGGTGGCACCGAGGTTGACAAGGGCTTCGATTTGCGGGCCGGTGAGGGCTTCGATGGAGAGGAGGTGGTCCATGAGCGTGGCGGGGCTTTTTTGACAGGATTGACAGGATTTCGGGATTATTGGAGGATCCTGTTGAGGGTGTTGTGGAAGATTTGGAGGGCTTCGGTGGCTTGGGGTTCGGTGAGGTTCATGGGGGGGAGCCAGCGGACGACTTTGGGGCCGGCGGGGACGACGAGGAGGCCGTCGTCGATGAGTTGAGCGGCGAGCCAGATGGAGGCGGGTTTGCCGGAGGCGGCGACTGCGGGGAGGGCGTTGAGGGTGGCTTCATCGAGCTCGAAGCCGATCATCATGCCGAAGGCGCGGATGTCGGTGATGAGGGGATGTTTCCACGAGGCGACTTCGCCGGCGATGCGTTTGCCGAGGGCAGCGGAGTGGGAGGGGAGTTGGTCGCGTTTGATGACACCAAGGGTCGCGAGGCCGGCGGCGCAGGCGAGGGGGCTGCCTCCGTAGGTGGTGCCGTGGGTGCCGGGTCCGAGGAGATGGATGAGGTTGCGGATGGGGGATTGCGGATTACGGACTTCGGCATCGCGCACCCAGAAGGCGCCGAGGGGGAAGCCGGAGCCGATGGATTTGGCCCAACTGATGGCGGAGGGTTGGATTTCATCGCCGGGGACGATGCTGCGCCAGCCGCAAGTGTCGCCGGTGCGACCGAATCCGCATTGGACTTCGTCGAGGAGGAGGAGGAGGTCGTGCTGGTCGCAGAAGGACTGGACAGCGCGGAGGAATTCCGGTGTGGCAGGGTGGACGCCGCTTTCACCCTGGATGGGTTCGAGCATGATGGCGACGGTGCGCTCGGTGATGGCGGAGCGGAGGGCGTCGATGTCGTTGAAGGCGGAGTAGACGAAGCCGGGGACGATGGGGCCGAAGCCGCCGTGAATTTTTTCCTGGGCGGTGGCGCTCATCGCGCCGAAGGTGCGGCCGTGGAAGCTGCCTGAGAAGGTCACTATCTCGTAGCGAGGAGAGCCGTCGGGGAGCGGGGTGTTGACGCCGTATTTGCGGGCGAGTTTGATCATGCCTTCGTTGGCTTCGGCGCCGCTGTTGGAGAAGAAGCAGCGGCCGGGGATGTGGACGAAGTCTTCGACGATGAGGCGGGCGAGTTGGGCCTGCTGTTTGATGCAGTACCAGTTGGAGACGTGGATGAGGGTGTGGGCCTGGAGGGCGATGGCGTCGGCGACTTCGGGGTGGGCGTGGCCTAGGGGGCAGACGGCGACGCCGCCAGCGAAGTCGAGGTATTTTTTGCCGGTGCTGTCCCAGAGGTAGGGGCCTTCGCCGCGTTCAGGCCAGATGGGGAAGCGGCCGTAGTTGGGGAGGACGTATTGGTCCAGCCAGGCGGGGTCGAAGTCGGGTTCAGCGGCGGGCATTTTTTTGGACAGGATTGACAGGATTTAGGCGGGATTAACGGGATTTTGTTTTGGCTTAGAGGGTGATCTCGGTGCCGATGCCGATGTCGGTGAAGATTTCGAGGATGAGGGCGTGGGGGATGCGGCCGTCGATGAGGTGGACTTTGCCGACGCCGCCGCGGAGGGAGGCGAGGGAGGAGTCGACTTTGGGGATCATGCCGCCGGAGATGACGCCTTGGGCTTTGAGGTCAGTGATGTAGGCGGGGTTCAAGGAGGGGATGAGAGTGGATTCGTCTTTGGGGTCGCGAAGGACGCCACGAACATCGGAAAGGAAGATGAGTTTGCTGGCTTTGAGGCGGGTGGCGAGGGCGCAGGCGGCGAGGTCGGCGTTGACGTTGAGGGTGCGGCCGCTTTCGACTTCGCGGGCGACGGGGGAGACGACTGGGACAAATTCACCGGCGACGGCGGCCTGGATGAGGCCGAGTTTGCAGTCGTTGACTTCGCCGACCCAGCCGAGGTCGCCTTTCATTTTGTCGCCGAGGAAGACTTCGGTGCCGGGGATGCCGACGGCTTTGCCGCCGAAGGAGTTCAGTTTGTTGACGATGTCGGGGTTGATGATGCGGGCGAGAGTTTGCTCGACGATTTTGATGGTCTCTTCGTCGGTGACACGCATGCCGTTGATGAAGCGGGCTTCGAGGCCGCTGTCCTGCATGGCTTTGGAGATGGCTTTGCCGCCGCCGTGGACGATGACGGGGTTGATGCCGACGGCTTCGAGGAAGACGACGTCCTTGAGGAAGGTGTCGACGACGGCGGGGTCTTCCATGGCACTGCCACCGACCTTGATGAGGAAGGTGCAGCCGCGGTAGGCCTGCATGTAGGGCAGGGCTTCGAGGAGGACGGCGGCTTTGGCGGTTTGCTGGGCGAGGGACATATTCAGTAATCAGTAATCAGTAATCAGAAGTAGACAGTGATTAGGAGGGAGGGGGCGAGGACGAGGACGAGGAGGAGGACGAGGAGGAGGACGAGGAGGAGGACGAGGAGGAGGACGAGGAGGAAGAGGACGGGTTAGGCTAGGCCTTTTTGGCGTTTGGCGTGGATGGCGGCGGAGTATTCGCTGGCGTTGAAGTCGACGTATTCTTTGGAGAGGTCGCTGGTGTAGACAACGTATTCGGCGGAGCCGAGGTTGAGGTCGATGGTGACGGTGAAGCGGGGTTCTTTGACGATTTTTTCGAGTTGGGCGATGGGGGTGCCGGTGGAGAGGCCGCCTTTGCAGGCGATGAGCCCGCCGAAGTAGATGTCGATGAGTTCCTCGCGGAGGCGGGTGCCGGAGTAGCCGACGGCGTGGATGATACGGCCCCAGTTGGGGTCGGAGCCGTTGAAGGAGCATTTGACGAGGAGAGATTTGCCGACGGCTTCGGCGGCGCGGCGGGCGTCATCTTGAGTGCGAGCGTTGCGGACACGGATCTCGACGAATTTGGTGACGCGTTCGCCATCGGCGACGATCATTTTGGCGAGTTCAAGCATGACCTTGTGCAGGGCGCAGCGAAAGATGCGGGATTCCTCGGAGCCGGAGCGGATGAGGGGAGCGTCGGACTGGCCGTTGCTCATGACGATGACGGTGTCGTTGGTGCTGGTGTCGCCATCGACGGTGATGCGATTGAAGGAGAGATCGACAGCGTAGCGGACAGCGCGTTTGATTTCATCTTTGGCGACGCGAGCGTCGGTGGTGATGAAGCAGAGCATGGTGGCCATGTTGGGGCAGATCATCCCGGCGCCTTTGGCGATGCCGCCGATGCGGAAGGAGCCGTTGCCGCAAGGGACTTCGATGGCGAAGGACTTGGGACGGGTGTCGCTGGTCATGATGGCCTGGGCGGCTTCATCGGAGCCTTTGGCGTGGAGTTTTTTGCTGAGCGGATCGATGAAGGGAGTGACGCGTTCCATGGGCATGGGCATGCCGATGATGCCGGTGGAGCAGACGAGGACCTGGCGCATGCGGATGCCGAGGGCTTCGGCGGTGGCCTTGGTCATGAGTTTGGCGTCCTGGATCCCGCGAGGGCCGGTGCAGGCGTTGGCATTGCCGCTGTTGGCGATGATGGCGCGGGTGTCGGTTTCGCTCATGTGTTGAGCGGAGACGCGGACGCAGGCGGCTTTGACTTGATTGGTGGTGAAGACGGCCTCGGTGTGGGTGGGGTGGTCGGAGACGATGAGGGTGAGGTCGAGGCGTTTGACCTCGGGATTTTTGATGCCGCAAGCGATGGCGCCAGCGCGGAAGCCTTTGGGTGCTGTGACACCGCCGGTGATCTTTTTGAAGGGGATGCGTGGTTCGCTATCGGAGGAGTCGGGCTTGCTCATGACGGTACGGGAGAGAGAGAGATTGAGGGACGGTGGAGAGGGCGAATCAGACCTGCATGAGGCCGGTGGTGGCGGGGTAACCGAAGGCGATGTTGAAGTTCTGAACGGCCTGACTGGAAGCGCCTTTGCCGATATTGTCCTCGGCGCTCATGAGGATGAGCTGATTGGTGCGGGAGTCGTGAGCCCAGCCGATGTCGATGAAGTTGGTGCCGACGACGTGTTTGGTGTCGGGACAGTGGTTTTGACCGAGGAGACGGACGAAGGGTTGGTGGGCGTAGGCTTGTTCCAGAGTGGTGTTGATTTGCTCCGGAGCGATGTCTTGGGCGAGTTTGACGAAGGTGGTGGTGCAGATGCCGGCGTGGACGGGCACGAGGTGGGGGACGAAGGTGAGGGGGACGGATTGGCCGGCGGCGAGATCGAGTTCCTGGCCGACTTCGCTGAGATGGCGATGGCGGGGGACGCTGTAGGGGCGGAGGGAGCCGTTGACCTCGCAGAAGAGGAGAGGGACGCTGGCGTTGCGTCCGGCACCGCTGGCGCCGCTCATGCTGGAGATGTTGATGGGTTGATTGAGGTCGATGAGAGAGGCTCTGAGGAGGGGAATGAGGGGCAGGAGGATGCTGGTAGGGTAGCAGCCTGGGCAGGCGATGAGGCGCGCGGATTGGATCTCTTCGGCGCGGATTTCTGGAAGCGCGTAGACGGCTTCGGCGAGGAGTTCGGGGTGCGGGTGGGCGTGATCGTAGAACTCGGCGTAGGTTTCGGGCGAACGAAGGCGGAAGTCGGCGCTGAGGTCGATGACGCGAAGGCCCTGGTCGAGGAGGGGTTTGGCAAAGGTGGCGGAGACGCCGTGCGGGAGAGCGAGGAAAGCGACCTGGGCGCCGGATTGTTTGACGAGTTCGACATCGGGCTCGATGAAGGCGAGGGTGTCGGCTGGGGCGATGCCGCGGAGGCGGGGGAACTCGGTGCTGAGGAGTTTGCCAGCGAGGGCACGGGACGTGACGGCGACGAGTTCGATGCCGGGGTGGCGCAGGATGAGGCGGAGCAACTCGATGCCTGAGTAGCCGCTGGCTCCGATGACTGCTGCTTTGACGGGTGCGCTCATGAGACCTGTTCTGGGAAAAGGGGAAAGGGGCGAAGTATGGATGGAGGGGGGGGCGGGGTCAATGGGATTTGGGTGACAACGGAGGCGTCCGAATTACCGTCGCAACGGGGATGGCATAGGGCCGATCTGTATGCGTGAGTGGCTCCTTTACGCTTCGCCTTACTTGGGCGCTTCCAACGATAGGATGCAGCATCAGCGGACCGGATTGCTTTGAGCAACCAAGGCACTGCCCCTATTTCGCAGGATGCCGGGATTAGCGAGCTGCGGCTGAGCGTTGGGGCTTGGCTTTTTTGGTGGGAGCCGGAGGGGTGGTTTCGCCTTTGAGTTCGCGGAGCTCTTTTTCGACTTCGCCGAGGCGGCGGGAGGTCATGTCGAGTTTGCGGGCGATGAGGCGGGCGACGAATTCGTAGAGGGAGGCGTGGAAGGCGGGGTCTTCGTCGCGAGGGCGGATGTCCTGGAGGAATTTTTGGTCGACGGCGAGGCAGACGGCGCGGGTGGAGGCGATGACGGAGGCGAGGCGTTTGTCTTGATTGACGAGGGCGAGTTCGCCGAAAACTTCGCCGATGCGGGAGATGGTGGCAACGGACTTGCCGGCGACGCGGACTTCGAGTTCGCCACTGAGGAGGATGTAGAAGCGGGAGTCGATGGTGCCTTCCTTGATGATGACGTCTTCGGGGTCACACTGGAGGAGGCTGGAGGAGTTGAGGACGTCGTCGAGTTGCTCTTCGGTGAAGCTGCTGAGGAAGGGAACGGTGCGGAGAGAGGCGGACACGTCGCCATCGTCATGGATGTAGGCGAATTCTTTCATGAATTAATTAGGAAAAGATGCCAGAAACTGAAGGGGATGGACAGCCTAAAGCTTGGTGGGGCGAAGTTTGTGGATAGGAGATGTATTATGGGGCTGGAGGTCGTGGGGCGAGCGGGGGGCGAGGGGCATAGGCGGCGTCGTAGGCAGGCCAGAAAGAGGAGGAGGGGACGAGGTCTTTTTGTTCTTCGTCAAAGCGGGTGCCGATTTCCTGGAGGGAGAGGGAGCGGGCGACGTCCATGCCTTTGGTTATGTTGGTGGGCGTGAAGACGAGGCGGGTGAGTTTCATGCCTTTGAGAGGTGAGAGGTCGGTGACGGGCGTTTCACCGATATGGAGGCGCTGGAGGGCGGTGCCGGAGAGGGGCGAGAGGTCTTTCACTTTGGTTTTGTGAAGGGTGAGGCTGACGAGTGGGGGCTTGGAAAGGGCGCTGATGTTTTCGACGGGACAGCCGGTCAGCCAGAGCATGCGGAGCTCTTTGCAGGTGGCGAGGGCGCTGATGTCGGCGACGTTGGAGTTGATGACATTGAGTTCGAGGAGGGGAGCGTTTTCTAGGGCGGAGAGATCGCGAGCCGGGGTGCGGCTGAGGTAGAGTTTTTCGAGGGGCATGCCGCGGAGGGCGGAGAGGTCGGTGGCGACGGTGTCTTCGAGGTAGAGTTCGACGATGGGTTTGCCACGGAGGGGACCGAGGTCGGTGATGGGGGTTTCGCTGAGGTCGAGGGCGAGCGGGGACAGTTTTTCGACGAAACGGAGGTTCTCGACCTTGGTGGCGCGGAGGATGAGAGCGATGGGATTGCCTTCGCGGATTTCGAATTGGCCGTCGCCGGCGTAGGCGGGGTTGTGGTATTTGATCTCCGCGTGAAGCATCTCGTCCGTCCAGTAGACACGCTTGGGGGCGGCTGGGGTAGAGGGGGTAGACTCGGCAGCGGGTGCCGCGGGGGCGGCCTGCATGGGGGGAGGGAGAGATTTGGCGGGCGGCTCAGGGGGTTCACCGCAGGCGGCGAGAGTGAGCAGGGCCAGGGAGGTGCCGAAGGCGCGGTGGTGAGCGGATGTCATGCGTCTCGGAATGCCGGAGAACCTTGGAAGATGCAAGTTAAAATGGTGCGGCGATTTTGGCAGAGGATCGGGCTTGACGGGTGTGGAGGGTTTTTTTGAGAGAAGAAAACTCCGACGTTCTCGAGCCGATGTGTGGTGTTCCGATAGCCGTTGAGAATGTGGAGGCTACTCTTTGGCGGAGGCGGGGCGGCACCAGATGAGGCGGAGGGCGTCGAGGCGGAGTTGGGGGGCTTTGAGGGCGTCTTTGAGGGCTTGCTGATGGGATTCGAGGTGGGTGACTTCTTCTTCGCGGATGGTGTCGTTGAACTGGCGGAGGTCGCGGAGGCGGGCGAGTTCGTCGAGGAGTTGGGTCTCCATGGCGGTGGTGGCGGCTTCGGCGAGTTCCTTGGCGCGTTTGCTGGCGATTTCCTCGGCGCGACGGAGCATTTTGGGGACGATCTTGTTCTTGATGGAAGGCTGATCGAGGAGGCGCTCGGGGCGGCCACGGACGAGGGGGGCGTCGTGGAGTTCGGTCTTGTCGGTGACGTTTTTGAAGGCGTGATTGACGATGACGCGGATGGGGGTGGCGGGGAGGAAGCGGTCGACGTGGAGGGCGGCGGGGGCGGCGCATTCGGCGACGTAAACGCACTCGACGAGGAGGCCGTCGGCTTCGGCGCCGCGCCAGATGGCGAAGGTGGAGTTGCCTTGTTCACTGCCGAGGAGGAGATCGAGGGCGCCGCGGACGAGGGGGTGGTCGGGGGTGAGGAAGGCGAGTTGCTCGCGGGAGAGGGCGCGGGTGCGGTCGAAGGTGACGGCGAGGCCTTCTTCGGGCAAGGCGGGGAAGGCGTCGGTGATGAGTTCGCCGCGATGGAGGAAGTAGTCGCGGTCGGAGAGTTCTTCGACATGGAGTCCGAAGAAGTCGAGCACCTCGATGAAGAAGGTTTCGAAGTCGCGGTCTTTGTCTGCGGCGCGGAGGTGGTCGAGGAGTTCGTGGACCTTGGGGGAAGGGCGGGAGCTGAGTTCGAGGAGGCGGTCCTGACCGCGAGCGAGACGGGACTGGAGTTTCTCGTGCGCGGTGGCGGTTTTTTTGATGAGGGCGGTGAGGTCTTTTTTGGTGAAGCCGTTGGCGAGGGCGGCGACTTCGGAGGCGAAGGCGGCCTGAATTTCGGCGGCGCCGTGGACGGTGGCTTCGAAGGCGTTGAGGCCCTGGTGATACCAGAGAGCGAGGGCTTCGGTGCGGGTGCCCGGGAGGTGGGGGACGTGGATGTGGATGGTGGAGGTCTGGCCGATGCGGTCGAGGCGGCCGATGCGTTGCTCGAGGAGTTCGACGTTGTCGGGGATGTCGAGAAGGACGAGGTGATGGGCGAACTGGAAGTTGCGGCCTTCGCTGCCGATTTCGGAACAGATGAGGAGGCGGACGCCTTCGGGGTCGGCGAAGGAGGCGGCGTGGCGGTCGCGCTGGAGGAGGGTCAAGCCTTCATGGAAGAGTTCGCAATGGACGTTGATCTCCTGCTGAACGCGCTCGCGGACGAGGGAGGCCAATTCGGCGCTGTGGCAGATGGCGAGGACTTTTTCGGTTTCGCCGAGGTCGCGCAGGAGGCTGGTGAGCCAGACGGCGAGGGGCTTGAGGGGGTCTTCGGCTGAGAGGAGTTTTTTGTCGAGGGGAGCGAGCAGGAGTTTGCGCTCGGGGAAGCCGGTGAGGACGCGGCGGGTGTTGCGGAACATGACGCGGCCGGTGCCGAATTCGTCGATGAGGTCTGAGACGAGGGTGTCGCGAGCGGAGTCGTCGCCAGACTTGAGGGCGTCGAAGTGGCGCTGGACGCGTTCGGATTTTTTGGCGAAGAGCTTTTTGTCGGCGGGGCTGAGTTTGCCGGTGTTGAGGACGCGGTCGATGGCTTGGGCGACTTCCTCGTAGTGCGCGGTTTCCTCGACGAAGTGGGGGAGGTCGGAGTAGCGGTCTGGGTCGAGGAGGCGGAGGCGGGCGAAGTGGCCGTCGGCGCCGAGTTGTTGGGGAGTGGCGGAGAGGAGGAGGAGGCCTTCGATTTTGGAGGCGAGTTGCTCGACGATTTGGTATTCGGGGCTGGGTTGGTCGGGGTGCCACTCGAGGTGATGGGCTTCATCGACGATGAGGAGATCCCAGCCGGCTTGGAGGACCTGGGCGGCGCGGGTTTCGGAGGCGGTGAGGAGGGAGAGGCTGGTGAGGACGAGTTGGGAGTCGAGGAAGGGGTTGACGCCTTCGTCGTTGTTCTCGATGGACTCGCAGCGGTCTTCGTCGAAGAGGCTGAAGAGGAGATTGAAGCGGCGGAAGAGTTCGACGAACCACTGATGGAGGAGGGCGTCGGGGACGAGGACGAGAACGCGGGAGGCTCGGCCGGTGAGTTGGAGGCGATGGAGGATGAGGCAGGCCTCGATGGTTTTGCCAAGGCCGACTTCGTCTGCAAGGAGGACGCGGGGGAGGAGGCGGCCGGTGACTTCACTGGCGATGGCCATTTGATGAGGAATCAGGTCGACGCGGCCGCCGAGGAAGCCCCGGGCGGGGGAGCGGCGGAGGGCGCAGCGGCGTTCGAGGGCGCGGAGGCGGAGTTCGAAGGTGCGGGGGTCGTCGACTTGGCCAGCGAAGAGGCGGTCTTGCGGTTTGCTGAAGCTGATGGTGTCGGAGAGTTGGGCCTCGTGGACTTCGCCGTCGTCGGTTTGGTAGATGACGAGGCCGTCTTTTTCCGTGATGGCGGAGACGGTGTGCTGGAGGTTGTCGTGAGTTTTGATGGAGTCGCCGACTTGGAAGCGGACGCGGCGGAGGGGGGCGGCTTGGAGGGCGTATTGGCGGTGTTCGTTGGCAGCGGGGAAGTAGATCTCGAGCCGGCCGAAGCCGGTTTTGAGGACCACGCCGAGTCCGAGTTCTGGTTCTGTGTCACTGACCCATCGTTGCCCTGCTGCCGGAGTGTCCATTAAGTGATCGCGAAAAGGTGGTTGGGAGTAAAAGTTCGGAGGTTAAAAGTGGGCGGTCAAGCTAAGGAGGGATGGCGCGGGTGCAAAAGGTTTGTGGAAAGGAATGAGAGTGAGATTTTTGGGGAGGGTCGTGTTTGGGGCTGGTGGGGCGGACTTTGTGAAATTTTTCACAAATTCGGGTTGCCCATCGTAATGGGTCTCGGATAGTCAACCGAAGCTTCGAAATCATGTCCAGTACTGCCGCCCCTACCGCGCCCCCGCCTGTTGATCTGGTCAATGTTCAAATTGACGGGGAATGGCATCAGTTTCCGAAAGGAACCCGGATGATTGAGGCGTGTCGGCAGGTGGGCAAGTTGGTGCCGCATTACTGCTATCATCCGAAGCTGACTTCGCCGGGGAATTGCCGGATGTGTTTGGTGGAGATGGGGATGCCGCCGAGGCCGGCGCCGGGGCAAGAGCCGCAGAAGGATGAGAATGGTCGGCAGCCGATCGCTTGGATGCCGAGGGCGGTAATTGCGTGTGCGAACACGGTGGCGGACAACATGGGGATCCGGACGGACTCGATTTTGACGCAGGAGTGTCGCAAAGGTGTGATGGAGTTTTTGCTGATCAACCATCCGCTGGACTGTCCGATCTGTGACCAAGCGGGAGAGTGCCGTTTGCAGGAGTTCAGTGTGGAGCACGGGAAGGGTGAGAGCCGGTTCCGTGAGAACAAGGTCAAGAAACCGAAGAATGTGGACATCGGGCCGCGGGTGCGGTTGGACGATGAGCGGTGCATCATGTGCAGCCGTTGCATTCGGTTCACGGCAGAGGTGGCGGATGATCCGGTGCTCGGGTTCACGGAGCGCGGTAGTCACACGACTTTGGCGGTGCATCCAGGGAAGGAGTTGGCGAACAATTACTCGCTCAACACGGTGGACATTTGTCCGGTGGGCGCTTTGACGTCGACGGATTTCCGGTTCCAGATGCGGGTGTGGTTCATGTCGGAGACGAACACGATTTGCACGAAGTGTGGTCGCGGGTGCAACATGGAGGTTGGGGCGCGCGGGGATACGATTTACCGGCAGACGCCGAGGGACAATGATGCGGTGAATTCATCGTGGATGTGTGACCAAGGGCGTTTGGATTTTCACTTTGTGAACAGCGAGTTCCGGCTGACGGATCCGATGGTGAAAACGGCGAACGGGACGCATGAGGTGACGACTTGGAAGAATGCGTTGGGAGCGGCGGCGCGGTCGCTGGAAGGTTTGAAGGGAGATGAGGTGGCGATTGTGGCTTCGGCGCGGTTCACGAATGAGGAGCTGTTTTTTGTGAAGCGGTTGGCGGAGACGCTGGGGACGACGCTGGTGGATGTGGTGCCGAGGACGGGTGGCGGTGACAACTATTTGCGCGCGGATGATCAGAATCCGAACAGCAACGGAGCGCGGACGATTTTGGGAGTGGAACCGGGTTCGAAGCTGGCGAGCATTCGGGCGGGAGTGGCGAGTGGGAGTGTGAAGGGGGTGATTGCTTTGGGTGAGAACCTCATTAAGGCGGGGTTTGAGAAGGCGGGGCTGGAGGCTTTGAAGGCTCTGGTTTCAGTGCACATTTTGGCGAACGCGACGGCGGAGGTTTCCGGGGTGGTGCTGCCGGGGAGTTCGTATGCGGAGAAGCGTGGGAGCATGATCAATGTGACGGGTCGCTTGCAGCGCTTGAACAAGGCGGTGAAGAGTCCGGGCAATGCGCGGGACACGTGGGAGATTTTGCGGGATATCGTTTCGGCGATTGGTGGCGGCAATGGGCTGCACACGATCGAGGACGTGTTCAAGCAGTTGGCAGCGACAGTGCCGGTGTTTGAGGGGCTGACGTTGAGTCGAATTGGGGACCTGGGCGTTCAGGTGCTGGAGACGACGGAGACGGTGCCTTTGCTGGAGCGCGAGAAGGAGCGCAAGGCGAAGGGGTTGATTGTGGTGTGAGAACGTTGAACGTTGAAAGGTGGGGCGCCTGAAGGCGGGTGGATTGGGGCGTTGGACGTTAAATGTGAGGCCGCCTGAAGGCGGGATTGGAGAACGGAGAGGGGTTACTCTAGTTCTAGCCTGACCTATTCATGAAACTCTACTGCGACTTGCTGCAAGCCCGCATTGGCGGCGTTGGGCTGGTTTTGAAAGGCATCGAGCATTTACAAATGCACTCAGCCTTTCAAAACTGCACCCGCCTAGCCAATGCGAGCTTTCGCGGCGTCT
>CANETF010000057.1 GCA_947440575.1 Verrucomicrobiaceae bacterium | reverse complement strand
GTAGGGAGTTGGTCTTGACCGCTCCGGTGCCTGCAGGTGTTGCTGATGGAGCGAGCATTCGGATTTGGCGGTTGTGGACACTGGGCGAGGTTTTTGGAGCGACCAATACAGCAGGCCTTGTGGGTGGGACCGCTGCTAGTTCGGCGGATCTCATTATGGTGCCGAATGGTACAGGGTTTGTGAATTATTTTTATTCGACCGGAGGGGCTCAAGGGGTGGGTTGGCGATTGGCGAGCGGTGGTGTGGTGGATCAGGCGGGCGTTAGGGTTCCGTTTGGTGGTGGGCTAGTGATTCAGGCGCTTGGGTCAAGGTCTCTTGTGTTGTCGGGTCAAGTGAAGACTGGAAAGACCCGGGTGACCTTGCAGACGGGACGGAACTTTTTGGCAAATCTGTGTCCGGTGAATGCTGGAGGAACGTCGCCTTCTGCGGCTGGATTGACGTTGGCGACGTCAGGGATGCAAAGTTTCCTGACGGCGGGTCGAGCATCGGCGTTGGCGGATCTAGTGTTGATCTGGAATGGGACCGGCTACAATCAATACTACTATGCGACGGGTGGGTTGGTGGGGACCGGGTGGAGGCGCATTGGGGCGGGATCTACTGATCAAGGGGCGGTGCCGATGCCAGATGGGGCCTTCGTGATTCAGCGGCGGGGGGCACCGACGGAGGTGATTTTGAATCAAGGCAATTATTGAGCCTTCCTGATCGGCAAGTTCCATTCCCATTCGTCGTCACGCTACTCATTCCATTTTTTATGTTTCAGATCCAGAATCTTGGTCGAGCAATCAATGTGCTTTCGCGGTGTCTGCTGGCGGGTGTGCTCGTCCTAATATGCGTTTTGCCCGCGATGGGTGCTGTCTTGACGATCTCAAATGACACAACCGCTGCCGATGGCTATCACGGGGTGGCTGACAACAGCGGAACTTTATTGGGAGGGAGTGGTTCTGGGGGATTGATTGGGCGAATGACGATCTCTGATTCGGCGGTGACTGCTTTGGTGATGGCAGGGGATATGACAGGTCTGAATGCGGCTTTTGTGCCGTTTGATTCGACCAGTGGAGCGTTTAACTTGGGGTCGTTGGCTCAGGGCGCATTTGAGGTGGGTCTGAGTCAAGATACGCGGGCATCTCAGAATGCCTTTGGGGGAAGCAGTATCTTTGTTTGGTTGTACAAGGGGACGTCGAGGACGGCAGCGACGGAGTATCTGTTGATGAAGTTAAGCGCGACGTTTGCGACGGATCCTGAAGTGGGGTTGCCAGCGGGACCTGACTCAATCTTTTTGAGGCCGACTTCGGGAACTTTGTTTGCAGGGTTTTCCGGGCCTCAAACACATACTTACAGCTTTCCGGGCAGTACGGCGGCGACGATTTTTCGGATGATGGGAACTGGACCGGTTCCAGTGAATCAGGCGCCAGTGGCGAGTGCTGGGGTATTGGCGGCGGTGGCGGGAGTTGCGAAGGATGGGCAATTGGCGGCGACCGATGCGGAGAGTTCGCCATTGACCTACTCGAAGACGAGTGATCCAACCAAGGGGAGTGTCGTGGTGCAATCGAATGGGTCGTTCGTTTACACGGCGACAGCGGGACAGACGGGGGCGGATTCGTTCAAGTTCAAAGCGAATGATGGGAACTCGGATTCGAATGAGGCGACGATTTCGATCACGATCAATGCGCCGCCGGTGGCAAGTGGGGCGGCTTTGGCAGCGGTGGCGGGGGTAGGGAAGTCGGGGCAGTTGGTGGCGTCGGATGCGGAGAACTCGCCATTGACCTACTCGAAGACGGGTGATCCGACCAAAGGGAGCGTGGTCGTGCAGACGGATGGGTCGTTTGTTTACACGGCGACAGCGGGGCAGACGGGGGTGGACTCGTTCAAGTTCAAGGCGAATGATGGGAGTGTTGATTCGAATGAGGCGACGATTTCGATCACGATCAATGCGCCGCCGGTGGCGAGTGGGGCGGCTTTGGCAGCGGTGGCGGGGGTAGGAAAGTCGGGGCAGTTGGTGGCGTCGGATGCGGAGAATTCACCATTGACCTTCGCTAAGACGAGTGATCCGGCCAAAGGTAGCTTGGTCGTGCAACTGGATGGGTCGTTTGTTTACACGGCGACGGTCGGGCAGACAGGTGCGGACTCGTTCAATTTCAAGGCGAATGACGGGAGTGTTGATTCGAATGAGGCAACGATTTCAATTACGATCGCTGGTGCCCCTGGTGGGTTGCCTCCAGTGGGGGTGCCTGCTTCGTTTGAAGTGTCGCAGAGTGATCTTTTGAGTGGAGTCTTGCAGGGGAGCGATCCGGAGAGTAGTCCCATCACGTTTGCAGTCGGCACGGGGCCTGAAAATGGGACGTTGACGATGCAATCGAACGGGAGTTTTTCGTATCAGCCAGATCATCTATTCATTGGAGATGATAGCTTTACCTTCACGGTGAATGACGGGCTATTGAGTTCGACTCCTGTTTTGGTTGTGATTGTGGTGAGGGCGCAGAGTCCTGGCTGGGCGTGGATGAATGGGGAGCAAGCGACGAATTTGAATGGAGTGTATGGAACTCAGGACGTAAGTGGTGTGGGAAATAGGCCCGGGGCCAGGAGTTTGAGCGCGAGCGGTTCCAAGGGGAAGGTGATGTATGTTTTTGGCGGTTTGGGACGAGGTGAGATTGGAGCGCAGGGCTTACTCAATGACTTGTGGCGTTTTGATGCTTCGACCAATCAATGGGCTTGGGTTGCCGGGGGCAAGGGGCTGAACGCTGCGGGGGTGTATGGAAGCTTGGGGGTGTCGGGGGTGGCGAACGCGCCTGGTGGGCGGTCTGGGGCGGTGCTCTGGGTCGATGAGTTGGGGCGAGTGTGGATGTTCGGCGGGTTTGGGCGCGGGAGCGATGGTGCGTTGACCGGGGAGTTGAATGATCTGTGGCGTTTTGATCCTGGGCTTGGGAAATGGGCGTGGATCAGCGGTGGGACAGGGGTTAATGCGAATGGGGTTTATGGGACAATGGGTACTGCTGCTGCTGGGAATTTTCCAGGCGGGCGATCCGGGGCTGTTGGATGGCAGGACGGAGCGGGGCGGTTGTGGGTCTTTGGGGGGAGGGGACGTGGAGTTACGGGTGCGACAGTTGGCGCGTTGAATGACCTTTGGCGTTTTGATGCGGGGTTGGGTCAGTGGACGCATTGCAAGGGATCGACGGGTATCAATGCCTTGGGTCGATATGGGTCGGATACGGTCGAAGTGATCGATCAAGGTCCTGGAGGACGGTCTGGTGCGAGTGCGTGGATGGGTGTGGATGGGATGATGTACTTGTTTGGTGGACAGGGATTGGCGGGGAGTGGTGCGGCGGGTTTCTTGAATGATTTGTGGGCCTTCAATCCTGATTCGGGAGAGTGGCGGGGCGGGGTTTTCCGGGCAGCAAGTTCGCGATGGGCGACGTCACCTGGACTTGAGAGGACCAATGTGGTGGGGGTGAATGGGGTGCTTGGTGCGGCGGCGGCGACGAGTTTTCCGTCTGCGCGGGCGGGTGCGGTGGCGAGTTTGGCGCCGGATGGGAAATTGATGTTGTTTGGGGGAACTGGGGCTGGGGCCTTCAATGATGTGTGGTCATTTGATCCCGTTTCGTCGAATTGGACCTGGCTGAAGGGCCATTCGAGGACGAATCAGTCGGGTGTCTATGGCCAGAAGGGAGTGGCATCTGCTTCGAACACTCCGGGGGCGCGAGGAGGGGGTGTGGGGTTCATGGAACCTTCGGGGCACTTTTGGATTTTTGGCGGAGCGGCGGGGACAAAGGCCTTTAGTGACGGGTGGAGGTTGAGGGGGAGGATTTTGCCAACGGTTGCTTGGGAGAGTTTGGTTGCGACGGGAGAAACTTCGGCCGATGTGGGGGGCAAGGTGAGTGTGAATGTGGGTGCGGGTGAGACGAGTGTGTCGGTTGAGTATCGGGCGGTAGGGAGTTCGGGTGCTTGGACTGTGGTAGGCAGGCCTGCCTTGGCACCAACTGTGGGAGAAACTCCTGTCAGTGCCTCGCTGACAGGGTTGCTGGCTGGAACTGCATATGAGGTGAAGCTTCGAGTTTCGAATTCGGCAGGAAGTGCGGTGACTGTGACGAAGAGAGTGACGACGCAAGGGACAGCTGTTGGGCCTTTGTTGGCGAGTTTTGTTTCAGGGAGTTCGTCTGTTGTTGAGAGTCGCGGAGTGGCGAGAGTTGAGGTTCAATTGTCGGCTCCGGCTCCAAGTGGTTTCAGCATTCCGATGACCTTTGGTGGTAGCACGGCTACCGTGGGGAGTGACTATTTGACTGCTGGGGCAAATGTGGCGTTTCTTGCTGGTCAGACCCGGGCTTGGTCGATTGTGACTGTGGTGAATGATGGCGTTCCTGAGAGCGAAGAGGTGGTGCGATTGACTTTGGGAACACCGAGTTTGGGGGCGGTGACGGTTGGCGCGCCGAGCAGTCACGATTTGCTGGTGCAGGATGATGATGGGCCGTTTGTTGCTACCGTGAATTCGGCTTTGGCGGAATCGGGTGGAGGGGTGGCACTGTCGGCGGGCGTCAATGCACCTGGGACAAAGCGCTATCAATGGAAGAAGGCGGGGAAGAAGATCACGGGTGCCACGGGAGCGAGTATGAGTTTTGCGGCGGTGAAGTTGACCGATGCAGGTGCGTACTCGGTGGATGTGACCTTAGCGAGTGGATTGGTCATCACGGGATCGGCTGAATTGGCTGTGGTGGACACTGGAGCTCGAAGGGTGTTGGGGCGTGAGGGGGTGCCTGTGAGTTTGCCTGTTTCGAGCGCAGGGTCGGGGCTAACGTTTGCGTGGCGCAAGGTGGGTAATGCGACGGTGTTGGGAACGACGAGTCCAATGAGTTTGGCGGCACCGATTGCGACGGATGGCGGGGAGTATGAGTGTGCTGTTTCGATGGCTGGAGTTGGGGATTTGGACTGCCTCGTGACACTCAATTTGGTGACGGCGTCACCGGTCATGACGCAGACACGTTTGCCGGACGGGTATGTGGGAGCATCCTATTCATTTGTGATGGGAGCGTCGAATCTGCCTGAGGGAGAGGCTCAAGCTTTCACTGTTTTGGGACTGCCTAAAGGAATGGTGGCCAGTGCTGACGGGAGGATCTCTGGTGTGCCAACGGCTCCGGTTGTGGACAAGGCCATCACGATCGTGGCGAGTAACCCTCGGGGAACGACACAACGGGTGATTTTGTTGACGATCAAGGCGCTTCCGCCTGCGTTGGTTGGGACTTATGGTGGGTGGTTTGGCAAGGTGGATGGCATGCCCGGAGGTGGAGTAGGTGGGCGGGTGGATGTGTCGGTGACGTCTTCCGGGAGTTACTCGGCAAGTTTGATTTCGGGGACGGATTCCCGCACGGCGAGGGGACCTGTGAATGTGTCTTTGGATGGAGCAAGCCTGAGGATTGTAGCGACGTTTGTTCGATCGGGTTCGCCTAGTATCGTTGCGGACTTGATCGTGGTGGGGGCACCAACTGTTGGCCAACTTGAAGTTTCGGGTCCTATTCTAGTGTCAGGTACAGGTCTTTCTGGAACGGTTGAAGGTGTGAAGTTGGCTTCGGTGGAGCCTGATCGTGAGGGGACGTATACCTATGGCTTGCTGTTGGATGAGGCGCACGACGGGGTCCTGGCTGTGCCTCAGGGGGATGGATTTGGGACTTGCAGGTTGCTGGCGACGGGACGTGCAACTTTGGTTGGGCGTGCTGCGGATGGCTCTGCGTACACGGCTGCGGCGGTGATGGGTAGGGAAGGCGATTTGCCGGTGTTTCTTTCCGTTGCGTCTGTTGGAACGGCGGGCGGTGTGGCGGGGATGGCTGAGGTAAAGCTGGCTTCATTGAACAATGGTTTGGAGGGTGAGCTGGATTGGACGCGGGCGGCTGCTTCGAGTGTCTCCAAAACTCGAAGCTATCGTGCTGGGTTTGGACCGGTGGCTATGAATGTCGTTGGTGGGCTTTATCAGGGGCCGGCGTCCGGCGGCATTATTGCGGGTCTGCCCAATAAGATTGGGAATGCGAAGGTGTCGTTTGAAAACCGGGCATTGATCGAGGGCAACGTGGCGGATTTGGTGTTCAGGATTGAAAACGCCGGGGGGGTGAAGCAGAAGGTCACGGTTCCGGTTAATCCGAATCCGGCCAAGATCAGTTTTGTGCTGGATGCGAAGGTGGCTGGTGCGTTTAATGGGTCCTTCACTCTGCCGGGCGCGACGACGGCGTTGGATCGGAAGGCGGGTTATCAGGGGATTTTTGTCCGGCTGCCCTCGGGGAGTTTCTTCGCGGCGGGCTACTTTTTGATCGCTCAGCCGCCTCAGCCGGGTGTTATCTTGGGTTCGGTTCCTGAACTAAGCGGGCAGGTATTGGTGGCCCCAGTGCCTTGATTTGGGGCCGGAGCGACTTGCCCGCTAAGGATCAGAGTCTTGGCTTTGCCATTCGAGGAAAGTTTCTCGGAGGCGCTGAGTTATAGGGCCGGGGGTGCGGAATGTTTGATCGCCGATACGGCTGACAGGGTGGACGTCGCGAGTGGTGGAGGTGAGAAAGACTTCGGCGACTGGTCCTTCGGTCAGGTCGGTCAAGAGAATGGGGTGTTCGAAGACGGGAATGGCTAAGCGAAGGGCGAGTTCGAGAACGAGAGATCGGGTAACGCCGCCGAGACAGCCACTGCTAAGGGGAGGAGTTTCGAGGCGTCCGTTGCGGACGATGAAGATGTTGCTGCCGGTGCCTTCACAAAGCTCGCCACGTTCGTTTGCGAAGAGGCATTCTCCGGCGCCGTTTGAGCGAGCGAGGGCGAGGGCGCGGACGTTCTCTGCGTAAGAGACCGATTTGACACCGGTTAGGGCGCCGGAGGAAAGGCGAGGCCAGGGGCTGAGATGGAGTTGTTCGGTGGAATTCCAGGTGTTGAGGGGGGTGGCGGTGATGCAGAGGGTTTGGGCGGAGTCGAGGCCGCGTTCGCTGCCTGCGGGGCCCGCGCCGCTGGTGAGCGTGAGGCGGAGGCGAGCTTCGGAGAGGTGATTGGCTTCGAGGAGTTTTGCGAAGGCTTCTCGAACCAGTTCAATCGCGGGAGGAACGAGGTTCATGGCGTCGCAAGAGCGAGCGAGGCGTTGCCAGTGCCGGGTGACGGCGTAGGTTTGGCCGTTGCGGGCGAGGAGGGTTTCGAAGACGCCGTCGCCGACGAGGAAGCCATGATCCGTGGGTGAGAGCCGGACTTCTTCGATTGGGAGCAGAGCGTTGTTCCACCAGACGATCATGGGATCAAGTTGGCGGCAATTGGAGGAAAGCCAAGTGGGATGAGACAAAAGATGAGACTTCGTGACATTGGGATAAATCTGGGCGACTGGGGGGAAGGGGTTCTTTGAAAGACCCCGTTCGACCATGCAACACTTTCACTGCGAATGCGGCAACCTCCTGTTTTTTGGCAGTTCGGTGTGTTTGAAATGTGGTGCGGAGGTGGGTTATGATCCTCAGGCTGGGGAGATGGTGACGCTAGGCGGTGGCGGATTCTACAAGCGATGCTGGAATGGGACGCAGTATGGGGTGTGCAACTGGGCCGTTTCGAGTGATCCGGCTCTGGGCTTGGGGCTTTGTCTGGCGTGCCAGATGAATCGAGTGATTCCGGATTTGAGGGTGGATCGGAATCGCATGCTCTGGGGGAGGATGGAACAGGCCAAGAGGCGAATGATTTACACGCTGATGCGGCTGGGGATTCGCGTATCAGCACCTGGGGGAGGGCGGAGGGATTCGCTGGCGTTTGATATCATCAGCACCGTGGCCAATCCGGATGTGACGACGGGTCATTTGAACGGAGTGATCACAGTTAACCTGGAGGAAGCGGATGACACGTATCGGCAGATCAACCGGCAGCAATTGGGTGAGAACAGTCGGACGCTACTGGGGCATTTTCGTCATGAGAGCGCGCACTATCTGTGGCAGCGGTTTTTGTCGAACTTGAACTGGGATGATCCGTTGAGGTTGGCGTTTCGGGCTCGATTTGGAGATGAGTGGCTGGATTATGCGACCGCGCTGAAGACGCACTATGACAGGGGACTGGTGAAGGGGTGGGAGCAGCGGTACATTAGCGCGTATGCGGCGTCACATCCTTGGGAGGACTGGGCGGAGACGTGGGCGCACTATTTGCAGATTGTGGATGGGTTGGAGACTTGCGAGAGTTTGGGGATCGATGTCCGGCATTTGGCGTTGCCACTGGTGATGCTGCCGGGCGAAGCGGGGACGCTGCCTGAGATGCTGCCGCAGGTGGGGACGTTGGATGGGTCGTTTTTGGCGTGGTTGCAGCGCTGGATGTGTTTATCACCCGTGCTCAACGAGATATCGCACAGTTTGGGAGAGCAGCCGCTGTATCCTTTTGTGATCTCGGTGCCGGTGGCGCAGAAGCTGCGGCTGGCGCATCATTTTGCGCAAGTGTGGGGTGGATTCGGGGCGGGGGTGTGAGGGGTAAATGAAAAGCGCGGATGGCTTTTGGGGCCATCCGCGCTTTGGATTGTAACACAGGCTAGAAAGCCAATGCTACGTGGTGGTTAGTAGCGGTAGTGCTCGGTTTTGTAGGGGCCGTCGACGGGGACGCCGATGTAGTCGGCTTGGTCTTTGGAGAGCACGGTGAGTTTGACGCCGATTTTGGCGAGGTGGAGGCGGGCGACTTCTTCGTCGAGCTTCTTGGGCAAGACGGTGACGCCGATTTCGCGGCTGTCTTTGGTTTCCCAGAGTTCGATTTGAGCGAGCGTCTGATTGGTGAAGCTGTTGCTCATGACGAAGCTTGGGTGGCCAGTGGCGCAACCGAGGTTCACGAGGCGGCCTTCGGCGAGCATGTAGATGCTGTTGCCGGCAGGGAAGGTGTATTTGTCCACCTGGGCCTTGATGTTGAGGCGCTTGACGTCGGTGCGGGCATTGAGCTTATCGACTTGGATTTCGTTGTCGAAGTGGCCGATGTTGCAGACGATGGCCTGGTCCTTCATGAGCTCCATGTGCTCCAGGGTGATGATGTCTTTGTTACCCGTGGTAGTGACGTAGATGTCGCCATAGCCGAGGGTGTCCTCGATCGGCATGACGCGGTAGCCTTCCATGGCGGCTTGGAGGGCGCAGACGGGGTCGATTTCGGTGACGATGACTTGGGCACCCATGCCGCGAAGGGCGGCGGCGCAGCCTTTGCCGACATCGCCGTAACCGCAGACGACGCCGACTTTGCCGGCGATCATGACGTCGGTGGCGCGCTTGATGCCATCGAGAAGGGATTCGCGGCAGCCGTAGAGGTTGTCGAACTTGGACTTGGTGACGCTGTCGTTGACGTTGATGGCTGGGAAGAGCAGTTTGCCTGCGCGGGCCATTTCATAGAGGCGATGGACGCCGGTGGTGGTTTCTTCGGAGACGCCTTTGAGGTCTTTGACGATCTCGTGGAAGATGCCGGGTTGTTTGACGGCGATGTCTTTGAGGAGGTCTTTGATGACCTTCACTTCGTGGTTGTCGGAGGGAGTCTCGACCCACTTGTCGCCGTTTTCCATTTCGTAGCCCTTGTGGATGAGGAGGGTGACGTCGCCGCCGTCATCGACGATGAGTTGAGGGCCTTTGTTGCCTGGGAAGATGATGGCCTGCCAGGTGCACCACCAGTATTCTTCGAGGGTCTCACCTTTCCATGCAAAGACGGGGGTGCCGGAGGCCGCGATGGCGGAGGCGGCGTGGTCTTGGGTGGAGAAAATGTTGCAGGAGGCCCAACGGACATCGGCGCCGAGTTCCTTGAGGGTCTCGATGAGCACGCCGGTTTGGATGGTCATGTGCAGGGAGCCGGTGATGCGGACGCCAGCGAGGGGCTTTTGGGGGCCGTATTTTTCGCGGGTGGCCATGAGGCCTGGCATTTCGTGCTCGGCGACGTCGAGTTCTTTGCGGCCGAAGTCGGCGAGGGCGATGTCTTTTACTTTGTAGTCGGTCATAGGGTCTGGGTCTTGGGTTCTAGTTTGTAGTGAAAATGAACGTAGCAACGTATCACGATGCGTTGATATGTTCCAAAGGGATGCCCTGGTGTCAAACGGGTATTTGAGGGTGGATGAAGCGACTGGCGAAAGGGATCAAAGGGGGAGGCGTTGATAGGCTTGCCATGCTTCGAATTGTTGCCTTTCTGTTATTTGCCTGTTTCGCGTTTGGGGAAGATCGACCCAACGTGGTGATCATTCTGGCGGACGATTTGGGGTTTGGTGACTTGGGATGCTATGGGAGTCGGACAATTCAGACGCCGCATCTGGATCAGATGGCGAAGGAAGGAGCGAGGCTGACGCAGTTTGACTGTCCGGCACCGTTTTGTGCGCCGACCCGGGCGTCACTGATGACGGGTCGGTATCCGTTTCGCTGCGGGATGACTCAGAACCCGGCTCCAGATGGCGGGCCTGAGGCAGATGCGCTGGGTTTACCGAAGTCGGAGATCACGCTGGCGCAATGGATGAAGTCGGCGGGTTATGCGACGGGGATGGTTGGGAAATGGCATCTTGGGCACAAGGCGGGTTGGTTGCCGACTGAGCGGGGATTTGACGAGTATTTTGGCATTCCCTACTCGAATGACATGCGGCCGGTGCAGGTTCTGGAGGGGACGAAGGTGGTGGAGTATCCGGTGGTTCAGGCGACGCTGACCAGGCGCTATACTGAGCGGGCGACGGCGTTCATTGAGCGCAACCGGCAGCGGCCGTTCTTTCTGTATCTTGCGCAGGCGATGCCGCACAAGCCGTTGGCGGTCTCGGAGGCGTTTTACAAGAAGAGTGGCGCGGGTTTGTATGGTGATGCAGTGATGGAGTTGGATTGGAGTGTGGGACAGGTGCTGACGAAGCTGAAGGAGGTGGGCATTGATGACCGGACGCTGGTGATGTTCAGCAGTGACAACGGAGCGACTTTTGGTGGAAGTACAGGCGGCTTGCGAGGCATGAAGGGGAGCACGTATGAGGGAGGTTATCGGGTGCCGATGATTGCCCGATGGCCAGGGCGAATCGGGGCGGGGCATGTCAGTGAACAGCCTGCGGTGATGATGGACCTGTTTGTGACGAGCTTGAAGGCTGCGGGAATCCCTGCGCCAGCGGATCGAGTTTTGGACGGTCGTGACATCATGCCGTTGTTGACGAGCGACGCGAAGAGTCCGCATGGTGGGATTTTTGGGCATAAGCAAACGAAGCTGGCCACGGTTCGTGACGCGCGCTGGAAGCTGCATGTGCTGTCTCCTGGGATTGGTCTGGCGAGTGTGAATCAACGTAGTGAGAAGTATGTTGATCCGCGCCGTCCGGACGGGGTGAGCCTTTTAGCTCCGTATGAGCAGGCGCAAACCAGCGAACATCCCGGGGTTCAGACGGGGGATGAGCCGAAGGCAATGCAGCTTTTCGATCTTCAAAATGATCCGGTCGAGCAGCGAGATGTTGCAGGGGCGCATCCCGAGGAGGTGAAGCGACTGAAGGCACTGTTTGATGCAATGAACCAGGATGTGCCGGTTGTTGAAGAGGTGAAACGAGTGCCGATCAAATGAAGGGTGCAAGCTTCGGATGTGGTCCGCGTTTTCACAAGCCATGCGTCTACTCGTCCTGTTTCTGTTTACCTCGTCGCTTTATGCGGCGAAGCCGAATGTGTTGTTCATCATGGCGGATGATTTTCGACCGGAGATGGGTTGTTATGGGTCGGTGGCGTTGACTCCGAACTTGGATCGATTGGCGGAACGGAGCGTGCAATTTGAGCGGGCGTATTGTCAGCAGGCGGTGTGCAATCCGTCACGGTCGTCGCTGTTGACGGGGTTGAGGCCTGACACGCTGCGGCTCTGGAATAATGGGACGCATTTTCGGGAGTTGAATCCGGAGGTGACGACGCTGCCGCTTTGGTTCAAGGAGCAGGGTTATACGACGCGGTGTGTGGGGAAGATTTTTCACAACTGGCACACGGCGGAGAAGGGGGATCGGAGGTCCTGGAGTGATGATGAGTTTTTGCACTATGCGAATCATGGGGCGGACACGCCGCAGATTCAGGGGGCGCTGCCGCCGAATTTGGTGAAGATGGGAGGTGGGCGCGGGTATGCTGAGCAGGGCATCACGTCCTGTTACGATGTGCCGGATGAGGCTTATTACGATGGGCGGGTGGCGGTGGAGGCCGTGCGAGTGATGGGGGAGGTGAAGGATGAGCCGTTCTTTTTGGCGGTGGGTTTTTGGAAGCCGCATGCGCCGTTCAATGCGCCGAAGAAGTATTGGGATTTGTATGATCGGGCGAAGTTGCCGACGCTGAATGGGGCTCGACCTGAGGGGGCACCGGAGATTGCTTTTCATCAGAGCACCGAGATTTTGGGGCCGGTAAACAAGCAGACGCCGGTTTCAGAGGAGTTGGCGGCGGAGATGCGGCACGGGTATTTTGCGAACATCAGTTACATGGATGCGCAGATTGGGAAGGTGCTTGAGGCGCTCGAGAAAAGTGGGGCGGCTGACAAGACGATCATCGTTTTCTTTGCGGATCATGGTTACCACATTGGGGAGCACAGCCTGTGGGGGAAGACGTCTGATTTTGAATTTGATGCGCATGTGCCACTGCTTATCAGCGATTTGAGGCCGGAGCATCGGGGTAAGAAGACGCGTGCTCTGGCGGAGTTGGTAGATGTGTTTCCGACGCTGGTGGATCTTTGTGGGCTGCCTCAACCGGCGAAGCTGGATGGGGTGAGTTTGGTGCCTGTTTTGAAGGATTCGACGCAGTCAGTGAAGTCGGGGGCCTTCACTCAGCATCCGCGCCCGGCGTATTATGATCGGGAGCCGAGCAAGCAACCGAAGGCGATGGGCTACAGTATTCGAACGGACAAAGTGAGATACACGGAGTGGCGTGACTGGGTGACGAAGGAGGTGACGGCGCGGGAGTTGTATTTGACGGAGGAAGATCCGGCGGAGATGAGGAATCATGCGGGTGATCCGGCTCAGGCGGCGGCATTGTCGGCGGCAGAGCAGCAGTTGGGGCAGAGGTTTCCGCGGTGAACACAAAAAAGCCGCGCGGGTTTCCCTGCGCGGCTTTGGGATTGGGCTGGGGTGGCCTTACTTGACCGCCTTTTTGAGGGCTTCGGCTTTGTTGGTGATTTCCCAGGTGATGTCCGGGTCGTTGATTTTGCCGAAGTGACCGTAGTTGGTGGTCTTGGAATAGATCGGGCGGAGGAGGTTGAGTTGCTTGACGATGTCAGCTGGCTTGAAGGAGAACACGGCGAGGACGGCGTCGAGGATTTTGTCGTCGCTGATGGTGCCGGTGCCGAAGGTGTCGATGTGGACGCTGACCGGCAGCGGGTGACCGATGGCGTAGGCGAACTGGACTTCGCACTTGGCGGCGAGGCCGGCGGCGACGACGTTTTTGGCGACCCAGCGGCCCATGTAGGCGGCACTGCGGTCCACTTTGGAGGGGTCTTTGCCGGAGAAGGCACCACCGCCGTGACGGCCCATGCCGCCGTAGCTGTCGACGATGATTTTACGGCCGGTGAGGCCCGAGTCGCCTTGAGGACCGCCGACGACGAATTTGCCTGTGGGGTTGATGAGGTACTCGGTGTCCTTGGTCAGCATGTTCTTCGGCAGGACCTTCTTGATGACTTGCTCGATGCAGAATTTTTCGATCTCGGCATGGCTGACGTCGGCGGAGTGCTGGGTGGAGATGACGACGTTGACGATGCGGGTGGGCTTGCCGTCGACGTATTCGACGGAGACCTGGCTTTTCGCGTCCGGGCGGAGCCATTTGGCGAGTTTGCCGGCTTTGCGGATGCGGGTGAGTTCGCGGCCGAGGCGGTGGGCGAACATGATGGGAGCTGGCATGAGCTCGGGGGTTTCGTCGCAGGCGTAACCGAACATGATGCCCTGGTCACCGGCACCTTGTTCGCCATGTTTTTTGCCTTCAGCTTCAGCGGCGTCGACACCTTGGGCGATGTCGGGGCTTTGGATGGTGAGGTAGTTGTTGATGAAAATTTGGTCGGCGTGGAAGACGTCGTCAGCGTTGGTGTAGCCGATGCCACGGACGGCGTTGCGGATGATTTGGCCGACGTTGATGACTTCGTCGATGGGCTTGGTGGTGCCGAGTTTTTTGTTTTGAAGTTTCGGGATGGTGATTTCACCGCCGACGACGACGACGTTGCTTTTCACGAAGGTTTCGCAGGCGACGCGGCTTTTGAGGTCGATGGCCAGGCAGGCGTCGAGGATGGCGTCGGAGATGGTATCGGCGACTTTGTCAGGATGGCCTTCGCCGACGGATTCGGAAGAAAAGATGTAGGAGCGTGACATGGTGGGTCAGAGTTTGATATTGATGAATGCTGATGCGTTGATGCGTCTTTGGCGGGCGCAGAATAGGCGGGGCGATGAGGGAGTCAAGGGGGAGGTTTGGGCGGTGGAGGAGGGGTGGGGTTACTCGGGCAGGTCGGTGTCTTTGGTTTCCGGGAGGAAGGTGAGGATGAACATGCCAAGCAGGAAGAGGCAGCCCATGAGAGCGATGGCGTTCGGCAGGGTGGTGAGGGTTTTGATGTAGGCTGAGAGGAAGAGCATGGGGGCGGCGAGGAGGCGGCCGGCGTTGAAGCAGAAGCTGGCGCCGGTGGAGCGGAGGTGGTTAGGGAAGAGCTCGGGAAAGTAGATGGCGTAGCCGGCGTGGATGCTGAGGGTGACGAAGCCGAAGAGGGGCAGGAGGATGAGCATTTGGGAGTAGCTTTGGGGCAGGTAGCAGACGGCGAGCACCATGAGGAAGCTCAAGAGGTGCATGATGGCGAAGGTGCGTTTGCGACCGAGGCGGGCGCAGAGGGGGCCGAAGCTGAGCTGGCCGATGCCGGCGCCGATAACCTGAATGATGCCGTAGGCGAACTTGGAGCTTTTGTCGGCTTCGGCGGGTTGGATGCCAAGCGAGAGGAGGAGTTCACGGGTGAGGTCCTGGGTGGCGACGCAGACGCCCCAGAAGGTGCCCAGGCCGACGGCGGCGAGGGACATGCCGAGGAGGGCGCGGGATCGCCAACGGGAATCGCCAAAGAGTTCGGCGAAGCTGCCCATGGGTTTGCCGCTGGCTTTGGCCTCGTGCCAGGAGTCGGGTTCTTTGATGGAACTGCGAACCCAGACGGTGAGGAGAGCGGGGAGGATGCCGACGAGGTAGGCGATGCGCCATTCGTTGGCGACTTCCATGGCGGTGAGGGCGGCGAGCCAGGTGCCGAGGACACCGGTGGCGTGGAAGATGCCACCGGCGTGAGTGCGGGCGTGTTTGGGGAAGATTTCCGCAACGAGGGCGGCGGCGACGGCCCACTCGCCACCGACGCCCATGGCGACGAAGAAGCGGAGGACACCGACGTGCCAGAGTTCGGTGGCGAAGTAGGTTAGGCCGGAGAAGACGGAGTAAAAGAGGATGGTGAGGACCATGACGGGCTGGCGGCCGATTTTGTCGCCGAGTGAGCCGAAGAGCAGGCCGCCGAAGGTGCCGCCGGCGAGGAAGATGCCGAGGAAGATATCGCCCCATTTTTTGGCTTCGGGATCGCCGGGTTGAACGCCGAGGATCTCGGAGAGCATGGCTCCGCGAGTGAGGTTGAAGAGTTGGCCCTCAAAAGCGTCGAACACCCAACCGAGAGAAGCGACGAGGAGGACGAGCCATTGATAGCGTGTGACGCCTGAGTGCCATTTGCGGTTGTCCATAGTTGGTGGCGTTAGATAGGGAGTGTGGTGCCGGGGATGGCGACGGGATACCAGCCTTCGGCGTCGGGTTCGACTGGTGCTTTGGTGTTCCAGGTGAGGTTGTCCGGGGCGAGGTTTTCCTGGGAATTGAGGGCTTGGTCCCAGGTGATGATCTGGCCGGTGTAGGTGGCCATGCGGCCCATGACGCCCATGAGGGTGGAGTAAGCGGCGTATTCGGCGTCGTTGCGGACTTGACCGGTGCGGATGTTTTCGAAGAAGGCGTCGTGTTCGAGTTGGTAGGCGTCTTGTTTGTTGCGGTTGCGCGTGCCGCCGAGGGGCTTGCCGTTGATGAGGAAGCGGCCACCGGCGTCGAGGTTGACGGTGCCTTTGAGGCCGTGGAAATGCTCGCTGACGCTGCGGGCGCATTTGCCTCCGATCTGGCAGCACTGGCTGAGGAGGCGGAAGCCGTTGGCGTATTCGAACTCGACAGTGTGGTGATCGAAGATGGTGCCATTTTCTTTGGCGCGGCGGACTTGGCGTCCTCCCTGGCCGGTGGCTTTGACTGGCATTTGGCCTTGGGTGACCCAGTTGGCGACATCGAGGTTGTGGCAGTGCTGTTCGAGGATGTGGTCGCCGCTCATCCAAGTGAAGAAGTACCAGTTGCGGATTTGGTAGTGGAGTTCGGATTCGCCGTGCTCACGGGGATAGCCGGGGCGGGAGGTGCCGTTCCAGTAGACGCGGCCCAAGATAAGATCGCCGATTTCGTTTTGGTGGATGCGATTGATGAGGTCGATGTAACCGGGGTCGTAGCGGCGTTGGAAGCCGACGCAGACGTTGAGTTTTTTTTGCTTGGCTTCGGTGGCGGCGGCGAGGACGCGGCGGACGCCTGAGGCATCGACGGCGACAGGTTTTTCCATGAAGACGTGTTTGCCGGCTTTGATGGCTTGTTCGAAGAGGAAGGGGCGGGGGCCGGGAGGGGTGGTGATGAGGACGACGTCGGCGAGGGCGAAGGCTTTTTGCCAGTCTTCGAATTGGGTGAAGACTTGGTCAGGGGGAACGGCGACCTGGCCTTCGTGTTTTTGTTTGAGGATGTCGAGAGCGGCCTTGGCTTTGCCTTCGAGGGGGTCGACAACGGCGACGAGTTTGATGGTGGAGCCAGCGGAGAGGGCTTGGTTGCAGGCGCCGGTGCCGCGTCCGCCGCAGCCGATGAGGGCGATTTTGATGTCGCTGGTGCCGTTGGCTGCGAAAGCGTGGGTGGCGGCAGTCATGGCCGAGGTGGTGAGGAAGGCGCGGCGGGTGGGCATGGCGGGACGGGAGGTGTAGTGAACCGTCAGCCGGGCGGCGAACTTTCAATCCGCACTCTACTCTAGCGCATTCGTGGCCACGAGAGCCAGGCACCGATTCCGAGTGCGAGAGCGCCGGTCCAAGCTGGCACGAGATGTTCGGCATCGAGATAGCCGATGGGGTAGTGGACGCCGAGAGCGAGGGCGAAGCCGATGCCACCTGCGATGACGAGGGCCTGCCATAGATGACGTGAGGGAGGGGCTTTCCAGACGAGGCAAAGGATAAGCAAGCCAGTGGTGAAGACACCGCCGCCGAAACCTGCGCGGTCATGGGCAATCAATGGCACGAGACGAGGGTTGATCGCGTTGAGTTGTTCCACGGTGTAGCCGATGAATTCGAGGTCACTGGGAACGAAGACCTCTGTCATGCCGACGATCATGATGGTGGCCCCTGCCGCCACCATGCCGCCACCCCAAGCAAGCCAGATCAGCCAACCTAAGGTGGAACGTGAAAGCCAATTGGCAGGCCGCCAGCTTGGTTCCCAAGTGAGGGGTCGGATGCAAAGATGGCGAGTGAGACACAAGCCTGCGACCGTCACTGGAAATAGAAGGAGAGTTGACCAAGCGTGCCAACTGTCCAGGTAGCCGTAGCCGAGATAGGTGAGGAAGGAGCCGAAGCCGGTGGCGTTGGTCAGAACGAGAGTCCACCAGGCCCAGCTCTCTCCCTCGCGCAGGGGGAACATGGCGAGCCAAGTGTAGAGAACCGAGATGGCCAATAGAACCCCGCCGAATGAAGCTCGGTCATGGATCATGAAGTGGACGATGCGGCATTGGTTCAGCCCGCAAAGGGTGATCGGTTGCATGCCGAGGAACTCGACGTCGTGGGGAAGAAAGTGACCGGTGACAGATAGGAAGACGGCACCGCCGCCGGCGAAGGCCAGGGCAATCGCTGTGAGAAGAATGAGCGATCTGCCATCGCCTATCAGAGTGGCTAAGAAAGATCGAGAGTCGCGCAGAGTCATCGCCACCGGGAAGATGGGTGGGATTTTGGATATGCCAAGACGGGATCGGTTGGTAGCGCGATTTTTGAATTGAGTGTTTATTGTTCGGTAGTGGTGTCTTGGACACTTAGAACTTGAGCAAGTCGCCGATGGGGAGGGGTTTGTTTTGGCGGATGGATTCTTCGGCGACGAGGCAGAGGCCGGCGGACCAGAGGCCGTCGAGGCCGGTGGCGATGGGGGATTTACCGGTGCGGACCATGTCGATGCATTGGGCGATTTCGGCGCGGAGTTCGAAGACTTCGCCACTGTGGGTTTTGATGTCGACGTGGGTGAGATTTTCACCGTCGAAGACTTTAAGGAAGTATTCGGGTTCGATGGTGCGGTCGAGGGCGCCGCTCCAGTCGGCCCAGAGGGCTCCCTTGGTGCCGCTGACTTTGATGGTTTGATGATGCTCGAAGGCGGCGAGGGTTTGGGAGACGACGGCGTAGCTGCCGTTGGGGTATTTGAACATGGCGCTGAAGTTGTCGAAGAGGGTGGGGCGCTGGGGGTCGCGGGAATTGCCGTAGGCGTAGAGTTCGACGGGGTCGCCGCTGGACTCGAGGTACCAGCGGGCGAGGTCGAAGAAGTGGATGGGTTCTTCGAGGACCCAGGAGCCGACGCGGTCTTGATCGTAACGCCAGCCGGAGGCGCCTTGGCGGTAGGGTTTGCGGGAGAGTTCGACGAGGACGTATTGGGGATCGCCTATGGTGCCTGAGTTGATGATGTTTTTGATTTCGCCCCACTGAGAGGAGAGGCGGAGTTCGTGGCCGACGGCGAGGTGGACGTTGTGCTGGCGGGCGGCGGAGACGATGGCTTTGCAGTCGTCGAGGGTGATGGCCATGGGTTTTTCCAGCAGGACGTGTTTGCCTTTGGCCATGGCGGCGAGGGCGATGTCGCGATGGGTGTGGCTGGGGGAGGCGATGTCGATGAGGTCGAAGTCGGCCTGGGCGATCATGTCCTGGGCGTCGGCAAAGATTTGGGCGTCAGGGTAGAGTTGGCGAGCTTCGGCGCGGGAGGCTTCGGAGGGGGCGGTGATGGCGACGAGGGAGGCGTCGGGGTTGGAGGCGATGGACTGGGCGTGGTATTTGCCCCAGGCACCGAAACCGGCGAGGGCGAAGCGGACTGGATTCATGAGTGACGAATGTGGAATGACGAATGACGAATGACGAATGACGAATGAACTGAGGAGGGGAAGGCCTAGCTGGACGATTTCAGGTTGTGGAGCGTTGTGCGGCGGACTTTGGAAAAGATTAGGTGAAGTTCGTTGGCCTCGCGCCAGAGGTCGCGGGCATCGGAACGGAGTTCGGGACATGCTTTGGCGATCATGCGGATGAAGAACATGGTTTCACGGGCTTCCTTGCGACAAGTGCCGATTATGTGCGCGAATTCTTTCTTCGATACAGCATCATCGGCTTCGCAGTAGTTGCCGCCAACGCTCGTGCCACAGCCAGTGAGTTGATCAATCAGGCGATTGGTGCGTGGTCCAAGCGGCACTCTTTTGCAGAACTCGATCACAGCCTCACCAAATCGAGCTGTGCGTTCATCAAGATGATACGGCGGAGCATCATTAAGCTCCACAGACGCCTCCTGGAGTATGGTCGGCTCCGGTTTATCCCATGGCATGATGTCGCTCTCGCTATTCATTCGTCATTCTGCATTCGATGTTTATTACTTCCGCTCGGCGGTGGTGAGGGGGGTGACGGGGTTGGGAACGCGGCGATTTTGGAGTTCGTTCAGTCGGGTGGTGGGAAGTTTGGGGAGGACGTGTTGGGCGAAGAGGTCGCACTCTTCGAGGTGAGGGTAGCCACTGAGGATGAAGGCGCGGATGCCGAGGTCCATGTAGCGGTTGAGTTTGGCAAGGACTTGGTCGGGGTCGCCGACGATGGCGCTGGCGCAACCGCTGCGGGCGAGGCCGATGCCGCTCCAGAGGTGGGGTTCGAGGTAGAGGTCGGAGGATTGGGCGCGGAGGGCGTCCTGGCGTTTGACGCCGATGCTTTGGGCGTCCTGGGAGCGGGCTTTGATTTCGGCGCCTTTGGCGGCGTCGAGTTTGGAGATGAGGCGGTCGGCGGCGGCGCGAGCTTCGGCTTCGGTTTCGCGGACGATGACGTGGGCGCGGAAGCCGAAGTCGATGAGGCGATCATGGGCGGCGGCTTTTTCGGACATGGAGCGGATGGTTTCGGCGATGCGGTCTTCGGTTTCTGGCCACATGAGGAAGACGTCGCAGTGTTTGGCGCAGAGGTCCTGGGCTGCGGGGGAAATGCCGCCGAAGTACATGAGTGGGCCGCCGTTTTGCTGGTAAGTTTTGGCGGGTTCGGTGGTGGGGAGGGAGATTTGGTAGAAGTCGCCTTGCCATTCGAAGGGGCCGTCGGTGCGCCGGAGGGCCTGGAGGATCTGGATGATTTCGCTGGCGCGGGCGTAGCGGGTTTCGTTGGACTCTTTTTGGCCGGGGAGATCTGAGGAGATGATGTTGATGCAGAGGCGGCCTTGGGAGATGTGGTCGAGGGTGGCGAGGGCTCGGGCGAGCATGGGGGGCCAGATTTCGCCCATGCGGAGGGCGACGAGTTGGTTGATTTGGGTGGTCTGGGGGGCCATGGCGCAGGCGAAGGCGAGGGCGTCCTGGCCGGCGATCCAGCCGGAGGGGAGGAGGATGTTTTGGTAGCCTAGGGCGTCGGCTTTGCGGACGATGTCGCCGCAGTGCTGGTAGCTGGAGCGGAGGGAGTCGTCGGGGATGCCGAGGTATTCGTAGTCGTCGGAGCAGAGGGCGGAGAACCAGGCGACTTCGCAGAGGCGTTCGGGGGTGCGGATGGGGGGCATGCGGATTGCAGATTGCGGATTGCGGATTGCGGATTGCGGATTGCGGATTGCGGATTGCGGATTGCGGATTGCG
>CANETF010000056.1 GCA_947440575.1 Verrucomicrobiaceae bacterium | reverse complement strand
CAGAGGTCGAGGCGGGTGACGAGGGAGGTGGTCATGGCTTCGTCGAGCGTGCCGGGGGGATCGATGATATCGAGCTCTCTGAGGTCGGAGGATTTGAGGAGGATGGGTTCTTTGACGGGGAGACCGAGCTGGACTTTGAGGTTGTCGAGAGCTTGTTCGTAGAGTTGGATCGCGGTGAGCCAGCGGGTTTGGCCGGAGAGTTGGGCCTGGCGGACCTGGAAGTAGAAGGATTTGGTGGGGCGGACGCCGGTTTCGGCGAGGAGCTGCTCGCGTTCGACGGAGGCGATGAAGGCTTGATAGGCGAGGTAGCTGTTGCGGGCGGATTCGCGGGCCTGGAGGGTGCGGTAGTATTGGGTGGCGATGTCGACGGCGAAGGATTTGCGGTATTGCGTGAAGGTGCGGATGTCGTAGAGGACGGTGCGTTCGCCCTGGGTGAGGACTTCGGAGGCGGCGAGGTAGCCGGCGCCTTTGAGGAGGGGCTGGGCGACGGTGACGGCGAGGGCGGAGTCGCCGATGGCGCGGAGGTCGCCGGTGAGGAATTTGACGAAGTCGGAGGTGAGATCGACGGCGAGGCGGGTGCCGGTGCGCTGGAGGGCGGAGAGGCTGAGGGCACCGTTGGTGGTGAGGGTGGACTGGTTGATGAAGGTGTTGATGTTGGACTCGATGGGGCGGTTGTTGAGGGTGCCGGTGCCGACGCCGGTGAGGATGGGGGTGAACTGCTGGCGGATGAGGGTGAGGTCGAGGGCGCTGAGGTAGACGAGTTCTTTTTCCCCGCGGTAGGCGCGGTTGTGGGTGACGGCGAGGCTGAGGGCGTCTGCGAGATCGATTTTGCGGGCGCCTTTTTCGATGTGGGCGCGTTCACCGAGGAAGGCTTCGGAGGCGAAGCTTTTTTCGAGTTTGTCGAGGTCGATGGGTTCCGGGGGGGTGATGGAGAGGAGATCGGTGCCGGAGTTGGGAACCTTGGTGGATTTGTCACGCAGGAGGGAGAAGGTTTCCTTGTCGGCGCGTTTTTTGTAGAAGCCTGCGGTGCAGCCGGAGGCCAACACGAAGAGGAGGCCTGCTAGGAGGGCTCGTCGGGTGGGCGGGCTGAGTGGGAGGCGGGGCATGATTGGGGGGAGATCGGGGCGCGAGGCGTCGGCCTCGTGCTTTTGGCGGTCGGAGACAACGGGCGGGGTTAGGAATTTATTTCAGTGTGATGAACCTGTGACGAAGATGAAGGGCTTGACGCGGGAGGGGGATTCGGGTGGAGTGAGGATGAGATGATGAACGAAGCTTTTCCTGACATTCCGAAGATTGCCTTTGAGGGGCCCAAGAGTCGCAATCCGCTGTCCTTCAAGCATTACAATGCGGAGGAAGTGGTGGGCGGGAAGACGATGAAGGAGCACATGCGATTTGGGGTGGCGTATTGGCATGCGATGCGGAATTCGCTGGCGGATCCGTTTGGGATGGGGACGGCGCAGCGGCCATGGGATGATGGGACGGATTCGATTCCGAATGCGCAGCGGCGGGTGTGGGCGTGCTTTGAGTTCATGGACAAGCTGGGGGTGGATTATTACTGTTTCCACGATCGGGATGTGGCGCCTGAGGGGCGGACGCTGGCCGAGAGCAACGCGAATCTGGATGCGGTGGCGGATGAGTTGGAGAAGGCGCAGCAGGCGACGGGGAAGAAGCTGCTGTGGGGGACGGCGTGTTTGTTTGCGCATCCGCGGTATTGCCAGGGGGCGGCGACGAGTCCGAATGCGCATGTGTTTGCGTATGCGGCGGCGCAGGTGAAGAAGGCGCTGGAGGTGACGCACCGGTTAGGGGGTGAGGGGTATACGTTTTGGGGTGGGCGCGAGGGGTATGCGACGCTTTGGAACACGAACCTGAAGCGGGAGCTGGATCATTTGGCGCGGTTCCTTCATCTGGCGGTGGACTACAAGAAGAAGATTGGCTTTGAGGGGCCGTTTTACATAGAGCCGAAGCCGAGGGAGCCTTCAACGCACCAGTATGACAGTGATGCGGCGGCGTGTTTGAATTTCCTGCGGGAGTATGGGTTGATGGAGCATTTCAAGCTGAACCTGGAGACGAATCACGCGACTTTGGCGGGGCATACGATGCGGCATGAGATGCAGGTGGCGGCGGCGGCGGGGGCGCTGGGGTCGGTGGATGCGAACACGGGGGATGAGTTGATCGGGTGGGATACGGATCAGTTTCCGACGAATGTTTATCTGACGACGCAGATCATGCTGGAGGTGATCAAGATGGGCGGGTTCACGACGGGGGGGCTGAATTTTGATGCGAAGGTGCGGCGGGAGAGTTTTGAGCCGGTGGATTTGTTTCACGCGCACATTGGGGGGATGGATGCGTTTGCGCGGGGGCTCAAGATTGCGCAGGCGATTTTGGATGATGGGCGGTTGGAGGGGCACCTGGCGCAGCGCTATGGGACGTTCGACAGTGGGATCGGGGCGAAGGTGGAGGCGGGTACGACTTCGTTTGAGGAGTTGGAGGCGTTCACGCTGGAGAATGGGGAGCCGCTGCTGGCGAGTGGGCGGCAGGAGTTTTTGGAGAATTTGGTGAATGAGTTTTTGTGAGGGGTGAGGTGGGGATGAGGGGGCGTCATCGGGAGTGATGACGTGGCCTGTGTTTGTTTTGGGGGTTGCGGGGGTGGGGGGGTGGGGTTATTGACGGGCTCTTTGTTATGGCTGGTGGTCCTCCTGTTAAAATCAAGCGTCCGGCTTCGGTGTTGGTGAAGGATTTCTTCGACCAGAACCAGGAGTTGTTGAAACTGCGTCTGGTGGGTTCGGATGAGGGGTTGTCGCGGCGGATCATGGAGCCTTCGGTGAATCGGCCGGGGTTGGCGTTGAATGGGTTCTTCACTTACTTTGCGTACAAGCGGGTGCAGGTGATCGGGAACTCGGAGATCTCGTTTTTGCAGGGGTTGGAGCCGAGTTTGGCGCGGACGCGGATCAGTCAGCTGTGTTCGCAGGACATTCCGTGTGTGGTGGTGGCGAGGGGGCGGTCGATCCCGCCGGATTTGGTGGAGATTGCGAATGAGGCGGGGATTTCGATTTTGCAGACGAGCATGGTGACGATGAAGTTTCTGAATGCGGCGACGATTCGTCTGGAGTGGATGTTTGCGCCGACGTGCCTGATCCATGGGTGTCTGGTGGATGTGCAGGGGATCGGGGTGATGGTGCAGGGGGACAGTGGGAGCGGGAAGAGTGAGGCGGTCATTGGGCTGCTGCAGCGGGGGGCGAGTCTGGTGGCGGATGATGTGGTGAGGTTGCGATTGATCGAGGAGCGGGAGGTGGTGGGGATGGCGCCGGACACGACGCGGAACATGATTGAGATTCGGGGGTTGGGGATTTTGAATGTGGCGGCGTTGTTTGGGGTGGGGTCGGTGCGGATGAGCAAGCGGGTGGATCTGGTGGTGCGGCTGGTGACGGGGCAGGCGACGCAGGATTTGGAGCGGGTGGGGGTGGGAGACCGGACGGAGCCGCTGATGGGTCTGCCGGTGACGACGGTGGATTTGCCGGTGGCGCCGGGGCGGGATGTGGCGGGGTTGATCGAGCTGGCGGCTTTGAACTACAAGTTGCGGGCTTTTGGATACAACAGTGCGGTGGACTTTGATCAAAGGTTGTTGAAAAAGATCGCTGATGGTCAATTAGGTTGACCGGCGCGCGTGAGCAGGGGAACTTTCACTCGATTATGACTGTGCAAAAAGAGTTTGTGATTCAAAACAAGATGGGCATGCACGCCCGTCCTGCGGCGCAGTTTGTGAAGCGTGCGAGTCAGTACAAATGTGATGTGTGGGTGGAGAAGGATGAGGAGCCGGTGAACGGGAAGAGCATCATGGGGTTAATGATGCTGGCTGCGGGGCGTGGCGAGTTGATCAAGATCACGACGGAAGGGGCGGATGCGGAGGCGGCGATGGTGGATTTGGAGGCTTTGGTGGTGAGCGGGTTTGGGGATGTGGAGTGAAGTTCTCGGTTCTCGGTTCTCGGTTCTCGGTTCTCGGTTCTCGGTTCTCGGTTCTCGGTTCTCGGTTTATTAGGGGGTGGGAATGTTTGGTATTGGAATTAGGGAGGGGGGGTAAGGGCGGGGTTGACGTGGGGGTTGTCCTTGGGATGGTAGGGGTGATTGACTGAACACTCTTCCGAATTGGTTTCCAGGCGGTGGACTGGGCTGCCTGTGAGTGGCGGCTTGGCCCATGGGGTGGTGCATGTGCTGAAGGATCAGTTTGATGAGCCGGAGCCTGAGACGATCCGGCCGGAGCAGGCGGATCATGAGATGGAGCGGCTGCGGAAGGCGCTGGCGGTGACGCGGGGGGAGATTGAGGCGTTGCAGCGGCAGATGGTGGAGGATGGGGGAGAGGCTGAGGCGGATATATTTGACGCGCACCTGTTGATTTTGGATGATGTGACGCTGCTGACGCAGGTGGAGAAGCGGGTGCGGGTGGAGTGGCTGAGTGTGGACTATGCCTACTACCAGTTGATGTTGAAGAACATCAATGCGCTGAGGCGGATGTCCGATCCGTATCTGCGGGAGCGGTTTTTAGACATCAAGGATGTGACGCACCGGGTGATGCGGCATTTGCGGGGGGAGATGCTGGAGGCGCCGATGTTTGATCATCCGGTGATCGTGGTGGCGAAGGATTTGACGCCGTCTGACACGGTGCAGCTGGATCGGAGCCGGGTGCTGGGGTTTGCGGTGGAGACGGGGAGTGCGGTGTCGCATGCGGCGATCATTGCGCGGTCGATGAATGTGCCGGCGGTGGTGCGGTTGTCAGGGATCTCGGACGAGCTGCATTCGGGTGACCTGGTGTTGATCGATGGGGATGAGGGGGTGCTGATTTTGAATCCGTCTGAGACGACGCTGAATGAGTCCCGGGTGCGGGAGGCGGCGGCGGAGAAGCGGGAGGATGTGCTGCATGAGCGGCGTCATGAGGCGGCGCAGACGCTGGATGGGGAGACGGTGCTGGTGGGGGTGAACGGGGAGTTTTTGGAGGAGTTGGATGGGTTGAAGGACAGTGGGGCGGAGGAGGTGGGGCTGTTCCGGACGGAGTTTTTGCATTTGGCGGATCCGACGGCGTCTGAGGACTGGCTGGCGGCGGCGTATCGGCAGGTGATTGTGGCGATGGAGCCGAGGTTGGTGATTTTCCGGACGCTGGATTTGGGTGGGGACAAGGTGGAGGAGGGGTACAGTTTGAATCCGGAGCCGAATCCGTTTTTGGGTTGGCGGGGGATTCGCTTGAGTTTGGGACGGAAGGATTTGTTTAAGCGGCAACTGCGGGCGCTGTTGAGGGCGGGGGCGTGGAGCCGGGTGGGGATCATGTTTCCGATGGTGACGACGGTGGAGGAGGTGGTGGCGGCGAAGGCGCTGCTGCAGGAGTGCGCGGCGGAGCTGGAAGCGGAGAAGATTGCGGCGCCGGCGGAGTTGCTGGTGGGGGCGATGATTGAGGTGCCCGGGGCGGCGTTGATCGCGGATGCACTGGCGAAGCATGTGGATTTCCTGAGTCTGGGGACGAACGATTTGGTGCAGTACACGCTGGCGGTGGATCGGTTGAATGACCGGGTGGCGGATCTTTACCAGACGACGCATCCGGCGGTGTTGCGGCTGATTGAGCTGACGGTGCAGGCGGGATATGGGGGTGTGATTCGGGTGGGGATGTGCGGGGAGATGGCGGCGGACATTGGGTTGACGCCCTTGTTGCTGGGGATGGGGCTGAGGGAGTTGAGTGTGTCTTCGAATCAGGTGGCGAGGGTGAAGGCGGCGGTGAGGCGTCTGGGAGCGGCGGAGTGCCGTGAGCTGTGGGAGTCGGTGCGGGATTTGACGGATCCGGCGGCGATTCGGGGGATGAGTTTGGGGGTGGCGGAGAGTCGCTACCCGGATCTTTTTGAGTGATAGACCGACTCTTAGAATACTCTAATGGCGGGCTGCGCGACTTTCTTGCCACTGAGGCTGGTGCGCTCGATGGATCCAAATGACAATCCTTTCGAGAACCGGTCTGCTCGGGGGAACGCACGACAGGCGCCGACCGTTTCCGGTGGGCGCCTGTGGTGAAGCAACCTGACTTTTGGCTAAACCCGAACACCGAAGTTGGAGGCACAGCATTCGCCGCCAGCATTGGCCGCACAAGTCGCCGGGAGATCTGGGGCAGTATCGATTTGATACAGCCACTGCGATCCCCGACGTCTTGTGCAGCCAAGCCTGGCACCGCCTACGGCACCTCGAACTTCGGAATCCGGGCTAAAGGATTAGAAGCTGGCTTTGCGACGGGTGTTTTTGCGGGCGGATTTGGCGATCGCGGGTGAGGCGGTGGGGATGAAGGCGTCGCCGAAGAGGTATTGGCGGGCGCCGTCGATCTGGCTGTTGGAGCGGGTGAGCCACTGGGTGAAGTCGCGTCCGAAGATTTCGCCGGCGTCGGGTTCAGCGAGGGCTTCTGGGAGCTCGATGTGGTGGGCGCGGAGGTCCATTTCGAGTTGGAAGCCGATTTCGGGGATGTAGAGTTCGACGGCTTCGAACATGTCCATGACGCGGGCGGCGTAGCTGCGGTCCCAGGTGCTGTCGTCATCGTCGTAGCTGCCGGTGATGAGGTGGGCGATGGTGTATTCGGCGGTGTCGGAGTAGACTTCGGCGGCGCGGATGACGGAGTCGAAGGTGTCGGACTCGGCGGTGACGGGGAGGACGACGGAGAGCTGGATGCCGGCCTCTGAGAGGATGTTTTCGAGGTCGTTGTGCTGGTAGAAGTTGCCGAAGAACTCGCCGAGGCCGGTTTCGATTTCGAGGACGGTGATGTTGGAGTCGTCGAGGTGGCTGAGGAAGCGAGCGCCTGAGAGGGAGTCGGCTTCGAGGGTGAGGTCGTCGGCGAGAAGGTCTTTTTCGGAGACGAGGTTGAGGATTTGGTGGTCGGCACCGTGGTGGCGGAGGTAGCGGGCGAGGCAGTGGGTGAGGGTGGTCTTACCGGTTCCAGCAGCGTCGTTTTGGATGAGGAGGAGGCGTTTCATAGGTGTAGCGGGTTTGAATTTCAGCTGCATTCTATAACCACAATAATTATACGCAAGATAAATTATTTAATTTTTCATAATTATCAGCAAATCGGGGTATTCAGGGGGTTGAGGGATGATGAGCACGCAGAGGCGCGGAGAGGGGGAGTCGCAGAGGAGAGAAGAGGGGATGGTGGAGGGGTGATCTGCGTTTGTGCCTTGTTGGAGAAAGGTTTCTGGTGCTTGAGGGGGGAGGGTTACTGGCAGAAAAATGGGGGGCAGAAAGATGGATGAGGGGTGGGGTGGATTGTGGGAATGGGCGCGCGCGGGCCTTGGGGAGGCGAGGGGTGGCCCGTGAGAATCGGGCGCGCGTGTGCCTTGGGGAGGCTTGGGGGCCTCGTGATTGGAGGGCTGGTCCCTAGGAGAGGGAGCGGAGGTAGGCTTCGAGGGCGTCCTGCCAGGGGCGGGGTTTGATGCCGGTGAGGGCTTGGAATTTGCTGGTGTCGAGGGCGGTGTGGGGGGGGCGGGTGGCTTTGAAGGGTTCGAAGCCGTGCATGGTGTGGCCGGTGACGGTGTGCGCCTTTAGGGGGAGGCCGAGGCGGGTGGCGATGTCGAGGGTGGCTTGGCCGTATTCCTGCCAGGTGGGTGCGCCTTCGTTGCAGAGGTGGAGGAGGCCGTTCTGCCGCGGGTGGTGGCGGATGAGGGTCAGGAGCCAGTGGGCGAGGTCGTCCGAGTAGCTGGGGCTGGACCATTTGTCGTTGACGGCGGCGACGTGATCCTGTTCGCGGGCAGTGCGGAGGATCATGTCCGGGAAGCTGGGTTTGTCGGGGCCGAAGAGCCAGGAGACGCGGACGACGAGGGTGTCGGGATGGGCGGTGAGGGCGGCGCGTTCACCGTCGAGTTTGGTTTGTCCGTAATGGTTGCGGGGGCCGGTGGGGGCGGTTTCGCGGAGGAGTGTGGTGCCGGTGCCGGGGAAGACGTAGTCGCTGCTGATGTGGATGAAGCGGCGATGGTGGGCGGCGCAGTATTCGGCGAGGAGGCCGGGGGCGACGGCGTTGGAGAGGGTGGCCTCCTGGCGTTGGACTTCGCAGGCGTCGACGTTGGTGAGGCCGGCGGCGTTGATGAGGAGGTCGAAGGGGGTGGAGTCGAGGGCGGCGGGGATTTGGTCGAGCTGGGTAAGATCGAGTTGGGAGCGTCCCCAGGCGGTGACGATGAGGTCGGGATGAGCGTAGAGGCGATGGAGGGCGCGCCCGAGTCGTCCATTGGCCCCTAGGAGGAGGATCCGGAGAGGCTCAGCCATGAATGAGCTTTGCCCAGGCTCCCGAGGGCGATGGTTTGATGTGGTGAATGTGACTGATGGCGCGTTGCATGGGAGCGAGATGGTACAATGGGGGCGGTGGGGCGTGGGTCAAGCGGCGTTTGGGCGATGAAAGAATGAGGGTGGAGTGCGTGTTGAAGATGGGACATGAATTTACCGATGATTTGGAAGTGGATGGGGGTGGTGACGATGTTTGGCGCGATGACGCATGCGGCGGTGGAGCCGGTGGAGGTGACGTTGTTTCCGGAGGGGGCGGTGGAGCCGGCGGGGTTTGTGTCGGAGCCGGAGGGTTTGATGGAAAACAAGAAGAATGATGGGGTGAAGCGAGTGGGGAATGTTTCGGTGCCGATGATGACGGTGTATCGTCCGGAGACGGGGGCGAACGGGACGGCGGTGCTGGTGTGTCCGGGAGGGGGGTATTCGATTTTGGCGATTGAGCACGAGGGGACGCAGGTGTGTGAGTGGTTGAACTCGCTGGGGGTGACGGCGGTGTTGTTGAAATATCGGGTGCCGCGTCGTGATCCGACGAGGCCGCATGTGTATCCGCTGGAGGATGCGCGGCAGGCGATGAGGCTGTTGAGGGCGCGCGGGGGTGAGTGGGGGATCAAGCCGGACCGGATCGGGGTGCTGGGTTTTTCAGCGGGGGGCAATCTGAGTGTGATGCTGGCGCTGAATCCGGAGGGGGCGGCGGACATGGAAGCGGTGCGGCCGAATTTTGCGGTGCCGGTGTATCCGGCGTATTTGACGGTGGACGGGGGGAATGGGGAGTTGGTGAAGGAGATTGTGGTGGATGAGAAGGCGCCGCCGGTGTGTTTGATTCATGCGCACAATGACAAGATCACGCCTGCGGGCAGTGCGTTGCTTTATTTGGCGTATCAGCGGGCGGGGCGTCCGGCGGAGTTGCACATTTACTCGGCGGGCGGGCACGGGTTTGGGATGAAGGCGAACGGGGATGCGATCAATGAGTGGCCGGCGCGGGTGGCGGCTTGGTTGAAGCAGATTGGGATGCTGGAGCCTGCCGGGGGGTAAGGTTGGTTTGGCTTTGGAGCCAGGTGAGGCGTTCGGCGGGGGTGAGGTGGCGGGTGGTTTGGAGGAGGTCGAGGAGGGTGTCGAGGTTGCCTTGGCAGTGGTGGATGAGGAGGTGGTCGATGGCGGGGACGAGGTCGTAGTAGGTGGCGATGGAGTTGAGGCGGGCGTTGTTGACGGGCTGGGCGAACCATTTGTCGATTTTGAGGGTGCCGCCATGTTTGCGGTTGAGGTGGTCGGCGCGGTGCCGGAGGTCGGTGAAGGCGGTGGCTTTGGCGAGGCGCCTGGCGTCTGATGTGAGGTGGGTTTGGGTGTAGGTTTTTTCGAGGGCCGCGCGGGTGTGGGTGAGTTCGTGGATGAAGTCGGTGAGGATACGGTCTTCACGGTTGTAGGCGGTGAGCTCCCGGGTGCGAAGGGTGTCGGCGAGCCAGCGGCGGGTGGCGTGGCGGGCGACGGCGGTGGCGAGGGCTTCGTTGAAGTTGGTGTCGTCCGGGAGGTAGAGGCGCTGGTGGGTGAGCTCGTGGAAGAGGAGTTCGGCGAGGTCGCGCGGGGGGAGGTGGATGAAGGTGTTGAGGACGGGGTCGGAGAAGACGCCGAGGGTGGAGTAGGCGTCGACTTGGGCGACGAAGACATCGAGGCCACGGGAGCGGAGTTGGTCGGCGAGAGCGGTGGCGTTTTTTTCTTTGAACCAGCCGCGGTAGGAGAGTTCGCCGAGGAAGGGGTAGCGCCAGGTGTGGGGTTTGAGGGAGAATTCGGGGGCGGCGAAGACGACCCAGACGAGGTGTTTTCTTTGGAGGTCGGAGTAGCGGTGGTATTGTTTTTCGGCGGGGAGGTGGAGGGTGTTTTGGGCGTAGGCGCGGATTTCCTGGATGAGTTGGAGTTTGGTTTTGAGCGGGGCGGGGGTGGCGGGGTCGGCGAGGACCTTCTCAATGGGGCGGGCTTTGCGTTGGATTTCCCATTGGCCGGCGGCGGCTTGGGTGTAGAAGCGGGTGGTGCTGCACTGGGTGAGCAGCAGAGGCAGGAGAAGGGCGAGGAGGCGGGGCATGTTCTCGGTTCTCGGTTCTCGGTTCTCGGTTCGCTGTTTGCGGTTTGCGGTTTGCGGTTTGCGGTTCGGGGATTAGCCGATGCTTAGCGTTTCTTCCGCACCTGGGAGCAGGTTGGGGGTTGAGGGAGAACCTCCGAGGCTTCTGACGTCTTCAAGCATGGTGTAGATGCCGGGGACGAGAAGGAGGGTAATGAGGGTGGAAAAGAGGCCTCCGAACCCGAGGGCGACGGACATGGGGACAAGGAAGAGAGCTTGGACGTCGGTCTCGCTCATGATGGGGATGAGGCCGACGAAGGTGGTGACGCTGGTGGCCATGATGGAGCGGAAGCGGCTGACACCGGCTTTCCAGGCGGCATCGCTGAGGGGGCAGCCTTGGAGGCGGAAACGGTTGATGCGGTCGGTGAGGACGAGGCTTTCATTGACGACCATGCCGGAGAGGGCAATGACGCCGCACATGGACATGATGCTGAGGTTTAAGCCGAGCACGATGTGGCCGATGATCGCGCCGACGACTCCGAAGGGGATGACGGACATGACGATGAGAGGCTGGGAGTAGGATTTGAGAGGAATGGCCAGGAGGACGTAGATGCCGAAGATGGCGAGGAGGCCACCGATGGAGAGGTCGCGGATGGATTCATTTTGATCGTTTTGTTCTCCTTGGAAGCGATGGACGATACCGGGGAATTTTTCCGACATTTGAGGTAACAGATCGGCTTTGACAGCGGTGACGACTTCGTTGGCGTTGGCTCCTGGGACGGCGAGATCGACATCGGCGGTGAGTGTGATGGCGCGGCGGCGGTCGGCGCGTTTGATGGAGGAGTAGGCTCGGCCGTAGTCGGCGGTGGCGACGGCGGAGAAGGGGATTTCGGTGCCGTCTTGAGCGCGGATTTTCATGTCGGCGAGATTTTGGAGGGAGAGGCGTTCCGATTCGGGATAGCGGACCATGACTTTGACTTCGTCACGGCCGCGTTGGAGGCGTTGGGCTTCCTCGCCATAGAAAGCTTGGCGGACTTGGCGGGAGATGTCTGCGAGGCGGAGGCCGAGGGATTCGGCCTGAGGCAGGATATTGATCTTCATCTCCCGTTTGCCTTCGAAATCGGTGTCGGTGATGTCTTTGACGCCTTTGAACTTGGCGAGGCCGTCTTTGAGGAATTCGGTGGCGGAGCGGAGTTCGTCGAGGTTTTCGCCGGAGAGTTCGAGTTCGATGGCGGAGCCGCCGCGGTCCATGGAGGAGCCGAAGGTGAGTTCGACGGCGCCGGGGATGGGGCCTGCGAGTTCGCGCCAGCGAGAAACGAGTTGGGCGCAGGTGATTTCGCGTTCATAGCCCTGGACGAGTTCGAGCGTGACTTCTCCGATGTGAGTGGCGCTGGAGGAGCCAAAGCTGAACTGGAAGGAGGTTTGGAAGGGCTGATTGCCGACGGTGGCCATGGCATGGCGGACAATGGAGCGGGAGCCGTCTTTGGTTTTGTAGGCATCGGCGAGTTGTTGGGCGGCTTTTTCCAATTGGATGATGCCCAGGTGGGTGGAGTCGATGGGGACGCCTTCGGGGAGGGTGAGTTTGGCGGTGATGATGTCGCCTTCAACCTCCGGGAAGAACATGAATTTGACGGTGCCCGAGGCGACGACGCCGATGGCAAGAATGAAGATGGCGATGAAGGCGGCGAGAACAGAGTAGCGCCAGTGGACGCAGAACTGGACGAGGGGGCGGTAGTAGCGATCGGCGATGTGATCGAGGCCATCGGAGATTCGGGTGTGGAGGCGCATGAACCAACCGGCCTGTTCTTTGTCATGAACTTTGAGGGCGGCGAGGTGGGCGGGGAGGATGAGTTTGGACTCGATTGTGGAGATGATGAGGACGGGGACGACGACCCAGGGGATGTTGCGCCAGATTTTGCCGCTGACGCCGCCGACACCGAACATGGGGAGGAAAGCACAGACGGTGACGAGGACGCCGAAGGTGACGATGACGGCGACTTCGTTGGTTCCGCGCGGAGCGGCGATGTGGGGTGGCTCGCCCATGCCCATTCGGTGGTAAACGTTTTCGCCGATGACAATGGCGTCATCTACCACCACGCCGAGGACGAGGATGAAGGCGAAGAGGGAGATCATGTTGATGGAGACGTCGGCGTAGGGGAGGATGAGGAGCCCGCCTGCGACCGAGACGGGAATGCCGAGGGAGACATACCAAGCGAGGCGGGGTTCGAGGAAGAGGCCGAGGGTGATGACGACAAGGATGAAGCCCTGGAAGCCGTTTGAGAACATGAGGTCCATGCGGCCGCGGAGGTAGAGGCTCCAATCGTTCCAGACTTGGAGTTTGACGCCTTCCGGGACGAAGCGGGGGGATTCCCGGATGTAGTCGTAGACGACGTCGACGAGTCTGAGGGTATCTTCGTCGCCGACGCGGAACACGTTCACGACGATGCCGGGTTTGCCGTCGAAACGGCTGAAGATTTCTTTTTCTTCGAAGCCGTCCTTGATGGTGGCGATGTCTTTGAGTTTGAGTGAGGTGCCGTCTGGTCGGGTGAGGACGGTGATGTTTTCGAATTCGCGTGGGGTATAGCTTTTGGCTTGAGTGCGGATGAGGACTTCGCCGGCATCCGTGCGGACGGAGCCAGCGGGAAGGTCGAGAGAGGAGGCGCGCACGGCATCGGCGACGGCTTGGAGGGTCAGAGCGTGGCGGCGGAGGGTGCTTTCGCTGACTTCGATGCTGATTTCGTAGTTTCGTTGGCCTGCGATGGTGACCTGGGTGATTTTGGCTTCGCCGGAGAGGGAGTCATTGAGCCAACGCCAGAAGGAGGCCCACAGGCCCTGAGGGGGAGAGGCTTTGTAGACGAGCAGGTCGTCTCTGACTTTTTCGGCGATGCGTTGAAGGGTGGCTTTGTCGGTATCAGCGGTGATGGCGATGCTGAGGACTTGGTTTTTGATGAGGAGCTCTTCGACGACGGGTTTTTCAGCCTGTTCGGCGAAGTTGTCGATGGCATCGACGCGAGTCTTGATGTCGGCCATGATGTTGCGGACGTTGTAGCCGGGTTCGATTTCGAAGATGACGTTTCCGTTGGACTCGCCGGCGATGGATTGGACTCGTTTGATGCCTTCGAGGCCTTGAACGGATTCTTCGATGGGGATGCAGATGCCTTTCTCGACTTCCTCCGGTGCGGCGTTGGGGTAGGGGACGCGGACGCTGACCATGTCGAGGACGAGGTCAGGGAAGATTTCTTTGCGCAATGAGAACCAGGAAAGGAAGCCCAGGCCGAGGAGTCCCCACATGAGGAAGTTGGCGGCGATGTGGTTCTTTGAGAACCATTCGACGATCGATTTCATGGCTGTTGGGACCCTCCGAAGGAATTAGGCGATTGGGAGGTGATGGATACCTCCATCCCGTCGACGGTGGCTGCGATGGTGGTGACGCAGACGAGATCGCCGGCTTTGAGACCCTCGGAGACGAGCCAGTGGGAGCCGGTTTGGCGCACCACTTTGACGGCGCGGCGGCGGATCCGGTTTTGGGAATCGATGATGAGCAGGTGTTGTTCATCGAGGAAAGAACTTCTTGGGACAGGGAAGACGTTGGTGAGGGTTTGGCCTTCGATTTCGGCGTAAACGAAGAGACCGGGCTTGAGGATGTTGTTGGTTGCGGGTTCGGAGGCTTCGACGGAAGCGATCAGGTAAATGGAGCGGGTGGAGCGGTCGATTTCGCCCTCGGTGCGCACGATTTTTCCGGTCCAAGAGACCTGACTGCCACCGAAGGAGGTTCTGAGTTGAACGGGAATGGCGGGGTCAGTTTGGCTGTGTTTGACGAAAGCGTAGTCATCCAATGAGAGTGGCAGGCGCACTTCGTAGGTACCGAGCGAGAAGAATTCAGCGATGGGGGCTCCTGGCGTCAGGTAGGAGCCGAGTTCGATGCGGAGACTGCGAAGACGGCCGGCGAAAGGTGCCCGGATTTTGGTTCTTTCGAGATCGTGTTGGGCTTTGAGGAGGCTGGCTTCGGCGGCTTTGAGGCGGGAGGTAGCGCTTTCGATTTGGGGTTTGCGGAGAGCGAGGTCGGTGGGTTTGACGCCTTGAGAGACTTTTTCCCATTCGCGCAGGGCTTGTTCGGTGCGGGCTTTTTCGCTAGCGAGAGAGGAGCGGGCGTCGGCGAGGGCGGCTTCAGCTTGAGTGACAGCCGTTGCGTAGTCAGATGGGTCGATTTCGACGAGGATTTCGTTTTCGTCGAATTGTTCGCCAACGTTCCATTTGGGGGAGACGGCGACGATGCGACCGGAGGCCTCAGAGGCGATAGTGGTGACACGTTGTGCGTCGACGATGCCTTGTGAGGGAAGGGTTAAGGTGACGTTTTGGGGTTTAACGGTGAGGGCCTGGACTGAGAGAATGGTACGAGGGGCTTCGATTTGCTCGGCGGGTTTTTTGAACTGGACCATGACAGAGAACGCCCCCAAGGCGGCACCGACGATGAGAATGGGAACGACGACTTTGAGAACGCGATTCATTGAGAGGAGGAGGTGCTGGGAGAGGGGCGAAAATCACCACCCAGGGCGAGGTGGAGGTTGACGCGGTTTTCGAGGCGGAGGCGGCGGAGGGTGAGCTGTTGGGAGCGGAGTTGGACGAGGCGGGTTTGGGCGGTGAGGACGGTGAGGAGGTCGCTGACTCCACCGGCGTAATCGGCGCGGGCGGCTTCGTCGGCCTGGGCGGCGAGGGAGGTGGCGGAGTCGATGGCGGCGGCGCGTTCGGCGAGGAGGCGTTCGGCGGCGAGGGTGTTTTCGACTTCGCCGAAGGCTTTGAGGACGGATTGCTGGAGTTGGGCGAGGGCTTCGTCTTGTTTGGAGTAGCGGACTTTGGCTTCGGCGCGGAGTTGGCCGCCGGTGAAGAGGGGTTGGACGACGTTGCCGGCGAGTTGCCAGACGCCGAAGTCGCTGTTGAGGAGTTCGGAGAGGTCGCCTGTGGTGGTGCCGGAGCTGGAGGTGAGGGCGAGGCGGGGAAAGAGGGCGCGGCGGGCTTCGGAGAGGCGTTTGCCACTGGCGGCGAAACGGCGTTCGGCGGCGAGGACGTCGGGACGGCGCTGGAGGAGTTCGGAGGGGAGTCCGGCGGGGACCTTGCCGGGGATGGGGGGGAGTTTGGCGGCGGCGAGCTGGCCGGAGGGGTAGCGGCCGAGGAGGATTTCGAGCTGGCGGGCACTGCTTTCGAGGGTTTGCTGGCGTTCGAGGCGGGCGGCGCGGGCGGTGGCGGCGTCGGATTCGGCGAGGCGGAGTTGGGCGGCGGCGCCGCCGTCTTCCTGCTGGCCGCGGAGGAAGCGTTCGCGGACGGCGTCGGCGGTTTTTTGGAAGATGGCTTCGGCTTCGGAGGCGAGGGCGACTTGTTCTTTGGATTCGGCGAGGGTGAACCAGGTGGCGGCGATTTGGGCGGCGATGGAGGCCTGGGCGGCGCGGATGTCCTGGGCGGCGGCTTCGGCTTCGGCGGTGGCGGCGGACTGGCCGGCGCGGATGCGGCCCCAGACATCGAGTTCCCAGTTGATCGTGGGGGTGAGGTTGAACTGGTTGAAGGTGTTGGAGAAGACGCCTCCGCTTTGGCCGCCTGGGCCGCCGATGGGGAAGCCGATGAAGTTTTGTTTCTGGCGGTTGCCTGCGAAGGTAAGGTCGGCGGTGGGGAGGCCTGCGGCGCCGGCGATGCGGGCTTGCTGGCGGGCCTGGTCGAGGCGGGCGGCGGCGATGCGGAGGTCGCGATTGTTGAGGAGGGCTTCGTCAACGAGGGCGCGGAGGCGGGAGTCTTTGAAGCGGGTGACCCAGTCGGTGTCGACGCCGGCGCGGGCTTCTTTGACGGCCTGCCAGGAGGAGGGGACTTCCAGGTCGGCCTTGTCCATGCGGCTGGGCGGCGAAAGGGGGGAGCAACTGGGCAGGAGGGCGCTGATTAGGGGTCCGCAGAGGGCGGAGAACAGGCGGGGGAGCGAGCGTGTCTTCAGACCCGATACCATGCACGGGGAGTGCGGCTTGTCGAGTGGGGGTTGAGTGGAAGAAAACGAGGCGCCGGACCCCAGTCCGACGCCTCGCCACACACAACAACACAGCCCCCAGGCTGTCTTGTCCTTCACCAGCGGAACCTAATTCCGCCGGTAAATCCTGTAAATTCGTCGCCGAGGTCGACGTTGACGCCGAGGTCGAGCTGGCTCAAAAGGCGGAAGTAAGCCGCAACGTCGAAGATCATGGAGTCGAAGCTGTCTGAACTGGTGACGGTGAGACCGGCTTGGAATTCGAGGAACTCGACCGGGGCGAAGCGGATGGCTGGGCGGGCGTAGATGGCGCCCTCGGTGAAGCTGAAGCGGTTGATATTGGCGTCGAGCTTGCCGTACATGCCGCCGACTTCTGCGAGGAGGTGGAATTTGTCGACGATGGGGAGGTAGAGGCCGGCGCCGAGAGAGGCGCTGGTGAAGTCGTATTCGCGGGAGCTTCTGCCGCCCCCGTTCGAGAGGGACCAGCCGAATTCGGCTTTGATGAAGAGGGGTTTGAAGAGTTGGACACTGAGGGCGAGGGCGACGCCGTGGGAGCCTTCGAGGGAGCTGTCTTTGGGTTCCTGGAATTGGTAACCGCCTTCGAGGAAGCCGTAGCTGAGGATGTTGGGGGCGGAGGAGGCGTTGAAGCTGGCGTCGGAAGGGTAGCCGGGGGAGCCGTAGCTCATGTCGGAGCCGTAGCCGGGGTAGGTGGGAGGGGCGGAGACGGGCGGGGGGGCGGGGGGCATCGAGGACATGGCGCCCATGCCGTCATTGGGAGCACCATAATACTGATACTGCCCCAGGGCTGGGACCGAATGGAACGCTAACAGCAGAAGGAGGAGGCGTTGCATGTCTTACTCGGTTGTGTTGATAATTCAGGAATCTTAATTGATGCGGTTATTCACAATTTAATCAACTTATTTTTATCGTTGTGAATATTTTAGTGAAGCGAGCTGTTAACAGATATTAATTTATTAGAATGACTCAAAAAGCTAGTATTTGTGCGTGCGATCTGGCATGGTTGCGGGCTAATCTTTTACTGACCGTTGTCTGAATTATGCGTGTGTTTGCTTTAGCTATTGTGTGGGTGGCTTGTTTGTTTGCGGGTGCGGAGGGGTTTGCGGCGTCCCGGGTGCAAGCGGAAGAACCGGCGAAACCTGAGCGCAAACCGGAACCGAAACCTGAGGAGAAGGCGCGGCCAAGTCCGGCGGAGGAGGTGAAGAAGGCCGAGGTGGTGACGAAACCGGCGGCTGAAGCGGCGCCGCCGAGTGCGGGAAAGAAGACGGTCAGCGATCTGACGAAGGATTTTAAGCGATTAGGGGGCTTGTTTGAGTTTTACCTTCAGATGGAGAAGGGGAAGCTGTTGCTGCATTTGAAAAAGGATCAGTTGGAGAAGGAGTTCATTTATTTTCCGCAGACGATTGATGGGGTGGTGCAGTCGGGGTTCATGCGGGGGCAGTATGGGGATCAGGTGGTGATTCGGTGGCGCCGGGTTTTTGACCGGATTGAGGTGAGGAAGGTGCCGACGGGATTTTACTTTGAGCCGGGGAATCCTCTGGCGCGGGCGGCGGAGGCGAACACGTCGGAGGCGGTGCTGGCGAGTGAGGTGGTGATGGCGGAGGATGAGACAGGGTATTTGATTGATGCGGGCAGTTTGTTTTTGCGGGAGGGTTTGCTGCATGTGCATCGGGGGAGTGACGGGGGGAAGGCGGTGCTGGGGAAATTGTCCGAGCAAAAGACGCATGTGACCGGGGTGCATATTTATCCTGACAACGCGTTGATTCAGGTGGCGTATGTGTATGAGAATCCGTCGCCGACGTGGAATCGCGAGGGCAAGGGTGCGGATGAGATTGCGGATGCGCGGTATGTGACGTTGCAGATGCAGCATGCGCTGGTGCGGATGCCGGAGAATGATTTCAAGCCGCGCTGGGATGATCCGAGGGTGGGGTATTTTGCGACGAAGGTGACGGACATGACGAGCACGGAGGTGACGCCGTATCGGGATGTGATTCATCGCTGGCATTTGGTGAAGCAGAAGCCGGGGACGAAGCTGAGTGAGCCGGTGGAGCCGATCACGTTTTGGATTGAGAACACGACGCCGGTGGAGTTTCGCGACACGATTCGGAAGGCGACGCTGGCTTGGAATGAGGCGTTTGAGACGGCGGGATTTAAGGATGCGGTGGTGGTGAAGCAGCAGCCGGACAATGCGAAGTGGAATGCGGGGGACATCAATTACAATGTGCTGCGTTGGACGTCGTCGCCGAATCCGCCGTTTGGGGGGTATGGGCCGAGTTTTGCGAATCCGCGGACGGGGCAGATTTTGGGGGCGGACATCATGCTGGAGTTCAGCTACATGACAAGGCGGATGCAGAGTCGGCGGGTTTTGGATGAGGTGGGTTTGGCGGGGTTGGCGCCGTTTGGGGGAGAGGAAGAGTTGCGGGGTTTAAAGATGGCGAATGGGCACGAGTGTCTGGCGGGGGTATGCACGCATCAGGGGTTGCGATTTGGCGGGGCGATGTTGCGGGCTGAGGGGATGGGGAAGGTGGAGATGGACCGGATGTTGAATGAGGCGCTGTATTATTTGGTGCTGCATGAGGTGGGGCATACGCTGGGGTTGAACCACAATTTCCGGGGCAGTCAGTTGCATGATGCGAAGACGATTCATAACAAGGCGGTGACGGAGAAGGTGGGGTTATTGGGATCGGTGATGGATTATCCGACGTCGAACGTGGCGCCGCTGGGGGTGAAGCAGGGGCAGTATTACTGCACGAAGCCGGGGCCGTATGATCATTGGGCGATTGAGTTCGGGTATTCGGAGGCGTTGGAGGATCCGGAGGCGGAGGGGGAGCGGTTGAAGGGGATCGCGGGGCGGTCGCACCGGCATGAGCTGGGGTTTGCGAATGATGCGGATGACATGAGGGCGGTGGGGAAGGGGATTGATCCGAGGGCGATGCTGTTTGATTTGAGCAGTGATGTGGTGGGGTATGGGAGGGAGCGGTGTGAGCTGGTGAAGAAGCGGATGGAGACCCTGCTGGAGCGGGGGAGGCAGGATGGGGCGAGCTGGCAGCAGGTGGTGGCGGATTTTGCGACGTTGAATTCGGAGATGAGCAATGCGCTGGTGGCGGTGTCGCGGCAGGTGGGCGGGGTGGAGGTGGAGCGGGCGTTTGCGGGTCAGGGGGCGGAGCGGAAGCCGTTTGTGCCGGTGTCGGCGGAGCGGCAGCGGGCGGCGATGGGGCTGCTGGCGGAGTATGGGTTTGGGCCGGGGGCGTGGCAGGTGCCGGCGGAATTGGCGGCGCATTTGCAGGTGCAGCGGCGGGGATTTGATCATGAAGGACCGGAGGATCCGAAGCTGCATGAGCTGGCGGCGAAGCTGCAGCGGGCGCTATTGGATCATTTGCTGAATGGGGCGGTGCTGACGCGTTTGAGCGACAGCGCGTTGTATGGGAATGAGTTTGGGGTGGGGGAGATGCTGAGTACGCTGAGCGCGGCGATTTTCAGGGGGGATCCGGAGAATCGGCCATCGACGGTGAGGCAGACCTTGCAGGCGATGTATTTGGAGCGGTTGCTGGCGATGGCGAACAGCGGGCAGCAGGTGTCAGCGACACAGGCGGCGGCATTGAGCGAGGTCTTGTGGGTGCGGACGGCGCTGGAGAATCGTGCTCAAATCCTGATGGGTGCGCCGCAGCATCAGGCGCTGCTGTTATACAAAATTCGGCGAGCCTTGGACGAAGGGAAGAATTGAGTTGGTGGCCGGGGATTGACGGAGGGCAATGAAGGATCGAGTACGTTGGCTCGAAGCTGACCATGAGCCGAGTTCCGGAAGACATCAAAACTGTGCCGCGCCACATTGCCATCATCATGGATGGCAATGGGAGATGGGCGCGGGAGCGGGGGTTGCCGCGGACGGAGGGGCATCGGCGGGGAGCGGACAGTGTGAGGCGGGTAGTGGAGGCTTGCGGGGACCTGGGGGTGGAGTTTTTGACGATGTATGCGTTTTCGTCGGAGAATTGGAAGCGGCCGAAGCGGGAGGTGGATGCTTTGATGCGGCTGTTGCAGCAGTTTTTGAAGTCGAGGACGGCTGAGATGATGAAGCAGAACGTGCGGTTGCAGGCGATCGGGCGGCTGCATGATTTGCCGGAGGCGTGTCAGGCGGAGTTGCACCGGGCGATTGCGAAGACGGCTCAGAACACGGGGCTGACGCTGATTTTGGCTTTGAGTTACGGGGGGAGGGAGGAGATCATTGATGGGGTGAAGAGTTTATTGGAGAGTGTGGAGAAGGGGCATTTGGACAAGGCGATGATCGATGGGGAGGTGTTCAGCAAGCATTTGTACACGCGGTATTACCCGGATCCGGACTTGTTGATCCGGACTTCGGGGGAGCTGCGGTTGTCGAATTTTCTGCTTTGGCAGATGAGTTACACGGAGTTTTACGTGACGGAAACGCTGTGGCCGGACTTTGGATGGGAGGCGCTTTTGGAGGCTTTGCGGGCATTTAATGCGCGCAGCAGGCGGTTTGGAGGCGTATAACGGAGTGTTGACGAGTGTCTAGAAAGAGCGTAGCACCCTATTTCTTAGTTTTTTAATGTCCAACGCGCTGCCAGAAACTCGAATCTTCATTGTTGACCCGGACACTGATTTCCTGGCCTGGGCTGCTACGCATTTGAAAGCGGATGGGGTGCGTATTTTCACCTATGAGCGTGCGGAGGAGGCGATTGCGGCGCAGCAGAAGGAGAAGGCGGATTTGATTTTGGCGGAGGTGAGGCAGGCGGGGATGAGCGGGATTGATTTTCTGAAGCGGTTGCGGCAGGGGGATCCGAATTCGATGGTGATTCTGTTCAGCGGGATCACGACGACGAGTCAGGTGATCGAGGCGATGCGGCTGGGGGCGTATGACGTGATGGGGAAGGAGAAGCTGCCGTATGAGCTGAGGAGTGTGGTGGAGAGTGCGTTGCGGTCGGCGGATGCGAGGCGGCAGACGCGGGAGCAGAGTCGGGAGGTTTCGACGGATACGATTCAGGAGACGATCATCGGGCGGTCGCAGCCGATGCAGGAGGTATTCAAGATGATTGGCCGGGTATCGCGGTCGGATGCGCCGGTGATGATCACGGGGGAGAGCGGTTGTGGTAAGGAGCTAGTGGCGGGGGCGATTCACAAGTTCAGTCCGCGGATGCAGAAGGAGTTTGTGGCGATCAATGTGACGGCGATCCCGGATAATCTGCTGGAGAGCGAGATTTTTGGTCATGAGAAAGGAGCGTTT
>CANETF010000055.1 GCA_947440575.1 Verrucomicrobiaceae bacterium | reverse complement strand
CAGCCACGTCCGTCACCGGCAACGAGGCCCCCTTCCGCTTCAAGAACGTCTGCAAGTTCGGCACCCGCCGATGATCAATGTTCGGATCAGGCCGACTCAAACCCCAGTTCTGCGGATACTTCGAAAAATGCGCCTTCATGTCCTCATGCACCGCCTTCTGCAAATCAAACTGAAAGGCTCTTCGATAAGCCCGAATCACCACATCCGTGCACACCCCCGTGCCCGCCGGCACATCCCCACCCGGATACGGAATCCGAACATACGCCGGATCGTAGCGCACCACCTCCTTCGTCTGCCCCATCGCCGCTTCCACCAACTGACCTTGCCAGTCCCTCGCAACCTCTTGAGCCCCAACCCCAAGCGCTACCACCCAGCCAAGTACGAACAAAATTCTCATACCAACCATTCCTCGCTCAAATCCAATCGCCACGCCACCTCGAAAACACCATCCAAACTCAAATGCCGGGTTTGCGGTCCGCCTCCTCTCCTTGACCCCAATCAACTGTCCCCTAACCTCCCCCATGTTCGAACACCGCACCGAAAAGCTCCTCCCCATTCGCCACTTCGTTGGCCGAATGCTGGGTTCCTTCTCCATCGCAGTCGCTGTCATCGCCCTCGCACTCGGCATCGGCGTCCTCGGCTACCACCATTTCGCAGGCCTGCCTTGGATCGACTCCCTGCTCAATGCCTCCATGATCCTCACCGGCATGGGCCCCATCGACCCCATGCGCTCCGACGCCGCCAAACTCTTCGCCTCCCTCTACGCCCTCTTCAGCGGCGTCGTCTTCCTCACCGCCGTTGCCCTCCTCCTATCCCCCATCTTCCATCGCCTCCTCCACCACTTCCATCTCGACGACGAGTCCCAGTAGCCCCAGCCTCCGCCGCTTCCTATACGATGCAAAACCACATCCGGCAAGCCAGCCCCGCCGGCGCCATCCCCTGCTCCTTCGCATGCGTTAACAAAACATGGCATCTCACCCGAGAAAGGCCTTTATCAGTTGCCGGACTGCAAAAAAGCACGTGACGAAAACGTCGGATTCATGGATGATTGGTCGCATTCCCCCAACCCTTTCAAAAAGATCGTCCGAATCGTCACTCATGGCAGCTCTTCACCCCATCCAGGCGCAACGCTTCGAGCTGAAATTCATCATCCCAGAGTCACTCAGCCAACCCATCCGGGACTTCATCTCCCCCAATCTCGTACTCGACGCCCACGCCCAGGACGACCGCTCGTATTCCATTCACAGCATCTACTTGGACTCCCCCTCGCTCAATACCTATCACGCCACCCTTAACGGTGACCGCAATCGTTACAAACTTCGTGTCCGCTACTACGATGACAAGACAGACGCTCCGGTATTCCTTGAACTCAAGCGCAAGTTCAACGATGTCGTCCGTAAACAACGCTGCATGCTGACCCGCGATTCCCTTCCCTCCGCCATCGCAGGCAACTCGTCCTGCATTCGCCCCAAGGATCAAGCCGACTTCGCCGTCATCCTGCCTCTCATTCAAAACAACGCCGCAACGCCTCGCGCGCACGTGGCCTACCGGCGCGAGGCATGGGTCAGCCGCCTCGACAACAGCGTGCGCATCACCATGGACCGTCAAGTGCTGGTCGAACCTTGCTTCGACCTCTCCTTGCACACCCAAATGCAGAAACCCGTCGTCGTCTTCGATGACAATGTGGTTCTCGAATTAAAATTCACCTCCCGCTATCCTCAATGGTTTCGCGACATGATCCATGTCTTCAACATCATGCAATGTGGCGCGGCGAAGTATACCGGAGGTGTTGAGTTGTACGGTGAGCAGCACTTCCGCCAACCAAAGGCAGAACTTCGCAATGATTGAGCATTTCTTTCAGGGTGACCTCACTCCACAGCCCATGGACTACCGCCTGGTAGCCCTGTCGTTGCTCCTCTCCTTCTTGTGCGGACACGTGGTCGCCTGGCTGTACGTCTGGACTCACGATGGCCTCTCCTATTCTCGCTCATTCGTGAAGTCACTCGTCGTGCTTCCGGTGATCGTCGCCTTCGTTCTGATGGTTCTGTCAAACAACCTCGTAACGGCCTTCGGTCTCATGGCCGTCCTCGCCATTGTCCGGTTCCGTAACGTCTTGCGCGATACCCTGGACACCACCTACCTCCTCTCCGGTATCGTCCTCGGCATGGCCTGCGGCACTCAGCGCTACACCACCGCAGTCATTGGCTGCACCCTGATGGCCGTCATCTTTCTCTACCTCTGGATTACCGAATTCGGCACCCGCCAAAACTACGATGTCATCTTGAACCTCAATTGGTCACGGCCCCTCACCGATTTGCCCGAAATGCTGGCCACACTCAATCGCCATGCGCGAAAAATTCACCCTACCAATCAGCAAGCCGTCGGCAGCAGCATGGAACTCTCTTACCGCATCCTCATGCGCAACCCCGCTCTGATGGAAAAAATGGCCGCCGAACTTCGCTCCCTGGCTGGCGTCGAACACGTCTTCGTCATCGCCGCTGAGAATCAATCTGAAATATGAAGAACGCTGTTCCGATACCTTTCAAACTGCGACTCCAGGACATGCGAACCCGCATGCTTCCAATCCTCATGTTTGCAATGACGGCCTTCATCGCATCCATGCTTTGGCATGATGCCGTTTCACCCTCCATGCTTTTGGGCGAGGTATCGGCTCATCGAGTCAGCGTCAACAGCACCAGCGCCGCCACCATTCAGCGGCTCACCACCCGCCGACTGGCCCTCGTGAAAGCGGGCGACATCATTGCCGAATTGAGCCCTACCGATACCCGAGCTTCCCTTGATCTTCTTCAAAGTGATCTATCGCTGCTTCGATTGAAAGCCAACGAGACTTCGTCCAACGAATCGCAAGGCCGCATGATGCTCGACTACGAGCGCTTGCATCTCGACTGGATGAGCGAAAAAATTGCACTCGTCCAAGCCGAAGCCAATCAACGCCGGGCCACCATGGACCTCGAAGTCTCCAAAGGTCTCGTCAAAGACGCCACCCAATCCCCTCGTTTCCTGCAGGAAGCCGAACTCGCCAAGGCATCCGCAGACGCCGAAGTGCAGGAACGAAAATCACTCGTCGAGGCACTCGGTGCACGAATGCAGGACCTCCGCAACCTGCAACCCACCTTCAACTCGCAACCCGATGATTCCTTGAAGCAGGCAATCAAGAACCTTGAGGCTCGATTGAGCGATGCTGAACAAAGCCAGCGCCTGATCACTCTCCGCTCCCCCATCGACGGCGTCGTCACAAACATCTTGCATTCCGAAGGCGAAAGCATCGCCGCTAACGAGCCGCTCGTCACCGTCACCGCCTTGCAGCCCGGGAACATCATTGGCTATCTCCGCCAACCCCTGCCTGTTGAACCCGCCATCGGCATGGAAGTCGAAGTTCGAAGCCACGGACGGTCCAGACAAAAGAGCACCTCTACAGTGGTGCATGTTGGCTCACAGTTTGAACTCATCACGAATCCTTCCTTGCATCCAACAGCAACTCCAGAGGTCGGACTCCCAGTGGAAGTCTCCCTGCCACCCGATCTCAAGCTTCGACCCGGCGAAATCGTAAGCCTGGTCATCAAGGCCCCCAACCCTGAAAAACTTTAACCCCCCGATGCGGCTCACCCCACTCATCCTCCTGGTGTTGCTGCATCGCCCAGCCACGGCGTCTGCGGCAAATCTTAAGCCATCGCCACGTTCCATCCCCTCAGTCCAAACCCTCCTGGAGATGGTCCCAAATGAGGGACCCATCACAGAGCGCGATCTGACCCTCCTGGCCATCGCCAATCTTCCTCAACTCGAAAAACTGCGCGGCGCGGTCAAAGTCGCCACCGCCCAGCAAAGGGCCGTTCGCAATCTCGAAGAACCCGAATTGCGAGTGAGCTACGCCTACGATAACGACAATCGCGTCGGCGAACCCTTCACCGAATTCGACACCTCCCTCACTAACTCCACCGTCACCTTCAACACCTTCGCCACCGAAACCACTCTCAACGGCACCACCCTCGAAAATGAGCGCGGCTCCACCTCCACCAGCCGCATGCGCATGATCGAACGTCGCGTCACCCCCGGCGCCACCCAGGACGTCATCGAAGAACGCATCTACGAAACCCGCGACTCCTCCACCTCATCCTCCGGAAACCGCACCGAACTCGGCTCCACCAGCCCCCAATCCTCAAGCGAATCCACCAACCGCAGACTCGTCGCCACCAACCGCCGCGTCATCGAACACCCGGACACCACCGGTCGCGACAACGCTTGGGGCGCCCTCGTCCGCTTCAAAGTCCCCCACCCCTGGGAACGCAAAGCCCGCATCCTCCGCGCCGCCGCCGAAGTCTCCCTGGCCGAGGCCGACTACTTCGCCGAAGAAGACATCGTCGTCCGCACGGTCCGCTCCAATTTCCAAGACCTCGCCATCCTCAACGCCAAACTCACCACCCAAACCAATCGCAAAAAAAACGGCGAATCCTACCGCGACTGGCTCCAAACCCAGCAGTCTCCCAAAGTCGGGCTCGATCTCGCCTCCGCTCGCGCCAAAGTCTATAGCGCCCTGGCCGATATCCGGTCACTCGAAGGTGAGATCGCCGACCTCCGCCAGGAACTCGCCGCCTACTGTGGCCTGTCCGATCCCACCCGCATCACCACCTCCCTCTCTCCCACCTTCATCAGCCAGCCCGCCCAACTCGACATCGCCTACCTCAGCAACCTCGCCACCCTCTACCGCAGCGACATGTTGAACGCCCAGGCCCGTCTCTCCATCGCCCAGGCCCAACTCGCCCAGGCCAAAGCCGCCAGCATCCCCTTCACCACCTTCATCGATCTCGGCTACTCCCAGCAAAACAGCTTCCGCCGCACCGGCCAAAATGAGGAATGGTTCGCCCGGGTCGGTATCTCCATCCCCATCTTCAATTGGCTCGGCATCAACAAACAGCGCGAGGTCCCCCTCGCCGCTACCCTCTCCATCGAACAGCAAATCCAACTCCAACGCAGCCTCATCACCAATGAAATCAGCCAGGCCATCACCAGACTCGTCTCCGCGGATTCCCAACTCGAAAACTGCAAACAGGACCTCTCCAAGCTCAATGCCGACCTGAAAAAATCCCTCACCGACTCCCAACTCGCCACCGCTGACATCGAAGACCTCCTCAAAGCCAAACGCATCGAACAGGAGTTCCAGGATCTCTCCCAACAAATGGAACTGAATCGCTACTCCGCGCTCTCAGCCTACCTCGAAGCCTCCTACGCCCTCGAAAAAGCCATCGGCGTCGGTCTTGAACGCGTTCTCCGCCGCGGTGTCGAACTCCCTGCCGCCTCCGATGTCAAAAAATAGCAGCCCCATGCTCCGCCTCCTCTTCACTCTCTGCTTGCTCTGCGCGCTCTCCTCGCTCGCTCAGGCCTCCATCGTCATCAATGAAGTCCTCGCCTTCAACCGCAACGCCCACTCCAACGCGACCGATTTCCCTGACGTCATCGAACTCTTCAATACCGGCTCAACCAGCGTCGACATCAGCGGCTATTCCATCACCGACGACCCCCTCCTCCCCGGCAAATTCACCATCCCCAGCACCACCATCATCGACGCCGGCGGTTACCTCGTCATCTACGCCGACAGCGCCTTCACCTCTCCCGGTCTCCACACCGGCTTCGGCCTGAGCTCCGATGGCGACCGAGTCCTCCTCTTCAACGGCTCCACCCAAATGGACAGCGTCACCTTCGGCCCTCAGGCTCCCGACCTCTCCATCGGTCGCACACCAAACGGTTCCGGCTCCTTCCAGGCCAACACCCCCTCGGTCGGCTCCGTCAACATCCCCCGAACGCTCGCCTCCCCCACCAAACTCAAAATCAATGAGTACATGGCCAACCCAGCCTACGGAGCCGACTGGTTCGAACTCTACAACACCGACGCGAACCCTGTCTCTCTCGCCGGCCTCTGGCTCAGCGACAACGCCGCAACCCCCAAGCTAAATCAACTCCCCCCGCTTTCCTTCATCGCCGGTAACGGCCACCAACGCTTCTGGGCGGACGACTCCCTCACCGGGGGTGTCCGCATGAAATTTCAACTCAAAGCCCTCGGTGACAGCATCGTCCTCACCCAAAGCAATGGCACCACCACCATTGATCGCATCACCTTCGGCACCCAGGCCCTCGACGTCTCCCAGGGTCGCCTCCCGGACGGCGCTACCACCATCGTCTCCATGCCCCAGTGCGCCTCTCCCGAAAACCCCAACTACCTCAACAACTCCATCGTCATCAACGAGGTCCTCGCCAACGCCGCCCCGCCCCTCGAAGATGCCATCGAACTCTCCAACATCGGCACCACTCCCGTCAACGTCGGCGGCTGGTGGCTCAGTGATGACCTCTACGTTCGCAAAAAATATCAAATCCCCGCCAACACCATCATCCCCCCCGGCGGCTTCCTCGTCATCTACGAACACCAGATGCAGTCCGCCCTCATTCCCTTCAGCCTGCTCGGCCGCGGCGATGAAGTCTTCCTCAGCGCCGTCAACAGCACTGGCAACATCACCGGCTTCGGCGCTCTCGTCCGCTTCGGCCCCGCCACCGCTAACACCTCCATCGGCCGCGTCACCGCCTCCGGCCTCAGCAACAGCTCCGGCGGCGCGGAGTTTTGGCGCCTCACCAGCCCCTCCTTCGGTCAGGACAATGCCCCTTCCACCGCCGTCTTCCGCTCTGGCTTAGGTCTCCCAAACAACTCCCCGCGCCTTGGCCCCGTCATCATCAACGAAGTCATGTACCGCCCGCCAGCTCGCAACGCCCTCGACGATGCCGTCTCCGAATTCGTCGAACTCTACAACATCACCAATACCTCCATCGACCTCTCCGGCTGGCGGCTGAAAGGCGACGTCGAGTACCTCATGCCAAACGGCGCCTCCATCCCTCCCCGTGGCTTCGTCTTGCTGGTCAGCTTTGATCCCACAGTCGATACCGATTCCTTGAACCTCTTCCGCAGCACCTACGGTCTCAGTCCCGGTTCACCCGCCATCTATGGCCCCTACTCCGAAAGGCTCAGCAACGCGACCATGTCCGTCGAATTCTCCAATCCCATCACCGTCGGCTCAACCACCTTTTTCGCCAATACCGACAAAGTCGAGTATCGCGACCTCGCGCCCTGGCCAACTTCGCCAGACGGCACCGGTCAGTCGCTCCAGCGCTCCAACGCCTTCGTCATCGGCAACACCGCCACCAACTGGACAGGCGCCACCCCCACCCCCGGCGCCGTGAACCAAAACGTGGTCTCCACCCTCGCCATCACCACCCCTTCCCCCCTTCCAGGTGGCGTCGTCACTGAACCCTACTCCAGCTCCCTCCAGGCAACCGATGGCTTCGCGCCCTTGGACTGGACACCCGCAGGCGGCACGCTGCCTCCCTCCGTCTCACTCACCAGTGGCGGCCAGCTCACCGGAACCCCCAGCACGGCAGGCTCTTTCACCTTCACCGCCCAAGTCACCGACGCTCGCAACTTCACCCGTTCCAAAGCCTTCACCGTCATCATCGCCGCCTCGCGACCCGCCATCACCACTTCCTCTCCGCTCTCTGATACCCTGACCGGCGCTCCCCTCTCCCAAACCCTCACCGCCTCAGGCGGAACCCCTCCTTTCACCTGGAGCCTCGCCAATGGCAACCTGCCGCCCGGCGTGACCCTAACCTCCACTGGTTCCCTCAGCGGCCTCCCCTCCACCCCGGGCACCTTTAACTTCACCCTTCAAGTCAATGACTCCGGTGGCCTCTCCGCCACCCAGCCCCTGGCCATCACCGTCAATCCGTCCCCCATCACCATCCTCACCCCGACGCCCCTCCCCGGCGCCGTCAAGTCCCTCGCCTACACCCAGCCTCTGCTCGCTACCGGCGGCTCCGCTCCCTACCAGTGGTCCCTCTTCAGCGGCTCCCTTCCCATCGGCCTTTCCCTCAACTCCGACGGCACCATCACCGGCACCCCCACCACCCCAAGCGTCGCCACCTTCATCGCCCAACTCACGGACTCGAATGGTCTCATCGCCGCCAAACCTTTCGTCATCACCGTCTTTGCCACACGCCAGATCCCCGTCATGAACCCCGCCACACTCGCCAGCATCCGGGTCGGCTCCCTGTTCACCCACTCCTTCAGCGCCATCAATTATCCCCGAACCTACTCAGCCACCGGGTTGCCCTCTGGCCTCAAACTGAACCCCTCCACCGGCGTCGTCTCCGGCCGCCCCACCGTCAGCGGCTCCTTCACCCTCAGAGTCCGCGCCTCAAACAGCGCCGGCACCAGCGCCACGCTCTCCGCACCCCTCGTCATCTCTCCCCTGCCTCCAAACCTGATCGGAACCTTCACCGGACTCATCGCACGCAATGCCACGTCCAACGCAAACCTCGGTGCCCGCCTCACCCTCACCACCACCTCCCGAGCCACCTACACCGCCAAAATCACCCGAGGTTCCACCACCCTGTCCGCTCCCGTCGGCTACCTGAATGAGACTTCCCCTCAAGTCACCGCTACCATCGGCGGACAACTGCTGTCGCTGACTCTGTATCCCAATACCAACCTCCTCACCGGCACCCATGGCACGGCACAAGTCAACGGTTGGCGCTCAACCTCAAGCCCAACCAATCCCGCAACCACCCGTGCGGGCTACTACTCCTTTGGCATCGATCTGACTGACAGCATCGACCAAGGCGCAATCAGCGTCCCACAAGGCAGTGGTTATGCCGCTTTGACCGTCAGCACCTCCGGTTCCATCACAGTTTCAGGCAAAGCCGCGGACGGATCCTCCATCACGACATCGAGCTTCATCGGACCCAATGGCGAAGTCGCCATCCACTCCCCTTTGTATTCAAATCTCGGTTCCATCAGCGGCTTTCTCAACCTCGTGGAAAGCACACCCGGTCTCATCACCGACAACTCCATCACCGGGTCGTTAACCTGGCTGAAACCCACCACCAACACTCGAACCTACAAATCAACCTTCGGCCCCATCAACCTCACCGCCTCCGGCAAATACCTCGCTCCATCAAAGACCCGATTCATCATCCTCGGTCTGCCCGCCCCGGGTCCCGCCTCACTCGACTTCATCGAGGCCGGGCCAAACCCCTCACAGACCAATCCCGACCTCACCTTCACCTACAATAGCAACAACACGGTAACCCTTCCGACCTTCGCCAGTGGCTCGAATCCCGCCAAGGTCACCCTCTCAATCAATAAAAACACTGGCGTCATCGGCGGCTCATTCACCCTGTCCGACAACACCCCGGCATTCATTCGAACGGTGAAATACCAAGGCCTCATCGTCCGCCCCTCGTCTGGCCCCTCAAAAGCCAGGGGCTACTTTCTGCTCCCACAAATCCCCGGTGTCGGCGAAACCAAAACCACTTCCCCCATCCTAAGTGGCAAGGTTTCCATCACTCAGTAGGATTGGCCAAAACAAGTTCACTCGCCCGCCTCAAAAACCACCTGCGCCATCGCCTGCTCCTTCGTGTGTGTCAGCGACACATGGCATCGCACCACTCCCTGTAGCGCCGCCAACTCGCCCGCTCCCGCGTGCAATCGCAGCTCCGGCCTGCCCGCCGCGTTCCTCACCACCTCGATATCCATCCACGAAACCCCCTCCGCAAAGCCCGTCCCCAAAGCCTTCGCCCCCGCCTCTTTCGCCGCAAACCGCGCCGCGTAATGCATCGCCGGATCCGCACACCCATCGCAATACCGGATCTCCTCCTCCGTAAACGTCCTCGCCTTAAACCGCTCCCCATGCCGGCCCAACAGCAAACGAATCCGCTCCACCTCCACCAAATCAATCCCGATCCCCGTGATCGCCATGGCTTAAGCAGGGCTGAGACTGTTCGACATCGCCGCAAGCATCTCCTTCACCGCCGCTTCCAACCCCACCGTCACCGCGCGACTCACCAAATGATGCCCGATGTTCAACTCCGCCAAATGCGGCACCCCCGCCAGATCCTTCAAATTCGCCACCGTCAGCCCGTGCCCCGCATTCACCTGCAAACCCAACCCATGCGCCAACTCCGCCGCCTCAGCCAAACGCCGCGCCTCTTCCGCCCGCTTCTCACCCGTCTCATTCGCAAACGTCCCCGTGTGCAACTCCACCATGCTCGCCCCGATCGCTGCCGAAGCCCGCACCTGCTCCGCCTCCGGATCAATAAACAAACTCACCCGTGTCCCATTCGCCTCCAACGCCCGAACCGTCGCCTCCAAAGATCCCCGCAGCCCAGCCACATCCAGCCCGCCCTCCGTCGTCACCTCCTCGCGATGCTCCGGCACCAGACAAACAAACGCCGGCTTCACCTGCAACGCGATCGCCACGATCTCCGGCGTGTTCCCCATCTCCAAATTCATCAACAACCCCGGCTCCTTCCGCAACTCCCACACATCCGCATCCTGAATGTGCCGCCGATCCGCCCGCAGGTGAATCGTGATCGAATGCGCCCCCGCCCGCAGCGCCGTCCGCGCCGCCTCCAGCACACTCGGCTCCACATTGTGCGCCTCCGGCATCGTCCGATACCGCGCCTGCCGCAGCGTCGCCACATGGTCCACATTGACCCCCAATTTCAAAGAAGTATTCACAACGGTATCAATGCAAAAAGTGCCGGCTCCCGGTAAACACCATCGCCAACTCACGCTCGTCCGCCGCCGCGATCACCTCCTCATCCCGCATCGATCCCCCCGGCTGAATCGCCGCCGTCGCCCCCGCTTCCGCGCAGGCAATCAACCCATCCGCAAACGGGAACATCGCATCACTCGCCACCACCGATCCCTTCAGCGAAAGCCCCGCCTCAGCCGCCTTCCACACCGCAATCCGGCACGAATCCACCCGCGACATCTGCCCCGCACCAATCCCCAGCGTCCGGTCATGCGACGCGAACACGATCGCGTTCGACTTCACATGCTTCACTACCCGCCACGCAAATCGCATCGCCTCCAGTTCCTCCCGTGTCGGCGGACGCTTCGTCTTCACCTTCGTCTCCAAATCTTCCAAACCCAGCGCACGCGGATCCGAATCCATCACCATCAACCCGCCCGGTGCCGACCGAATCACCGGATCACTCAGCGCCTCAAACGCCTCCGGCAGCATCTGGATCAGCCTCAAATTCTTCTTCTTCTGCAAATGCGCCCGCGCATCCGCATCAAAGTCCGGCGCGATGATCACATCCGTGAAAATCTCCGATATCACCCGCGCCAACGACAGCGGCATCGACCGGTTGATCACAATCACCCCGCCAAACGGCGCCTGCTTGTCCGTCTCAAACGCCTTCTGCCACGCCTCCCGCAAATCCTCATCCGCACACCCCACTCCACAGGGATTCGTGTGCTTCAAAATCGCCAACGTCGGCCGCCGGAACTCATGAATCAATCCCGCCGCCGCATGAATGTCCAGCACGTTCGTGTAGGACAACTCCTTCCCGTGCAGCTTCGTGTAGCAGTCCCCAAAATTCCCGTACAAGGACGCATTCTGATGCGGGTTGTCGCCATATCGCAGCTCACTGTAGAGCGGCAAGCTCACGCTGAAGGTCTTGTGCGTCACCTGCTGATGATTCAAAAAGTTGCCAATCGCTGCATCATAGCTCGACGTCCTCAGGAAAACCTTGCACGCCAGCCGCTCCCGCGTCGCCAAAGACGTGTCCCCCTCATGCTCATCCAATTCCGCCAGCACCACCGGATAGTCCGATGGATCACAAACCACCGTCACCCACTTGTGATTCTTCGCCGCCGACCGCAGCATCGACGGCCCGCCAATGTCAATGTTCTCGATCGCCTGCTCCAGCGTCACATCCTTCTTCGCCACCGTTTGCTCGAAGGGATAAAGATTCACCACCACCAGATCGATCACCGGGATCTCATGCTTGCTCGCATCCCGCTTGTCCTGATCGTCATCCCGCCGCTGCAAAAGCCCCCCATGCACCTTCGGATGCAGCGTCTTCACCCGCCCGTCAAACAGCTCCGGAAAGCCCGTGTAATCACTCACATCCTTCACCTTCACCCCGTTGTCGGCCAAATGCTTCGCCGTCCCGCCCGTCGAAAGAATCTCCACCCCCCTGGCTTCCAGTCCTCTCGCGAAATCGAGAAGGCCGGACTTGTCGGAAACGGATAGAAGTGCTCGTTGAATTGCCATGGTCCCCTCAGCGTTAGACGGGATGACACGGCAGTAAAGGGGAATTCCAACCCCTCAGCCGCTCACCTTCGCCTCCGCATGCTGCCCCTTTTCCAGCACCTCCAGCAATCCCCTCATCTTTTCCTGAAAGCGCTCCGGAACCAATCGCCGCTCCTCCTCCGTCCCCACCGGCCACGTGCCCCCCTCTCCTTCCTTCGGAGCCGCCGAAAAAATCACCGTCGCCTCCTCGTGATTCACCACATACTCCCCACTGTCATCCCGCCTCACCGCCCTCCCTCGCGCCCCGGAATCAGCCCCCGCCTCCTCCTCGAGCACCTCAGCCGGCACCATCGCCCGCCCACCCGTCGCCACCGCCACCGGATCCACCACCGTTTCCACCGGTCCCTCATCCAAAACCACCCGCACCTCCTTCAAAGTCGCCTGACTCATCACCTTCAACACCACCTCATCCCCCTTGTGCCGCCTCCGCACCAGCGCCAGCAACTGCTCCGGATTCACCAACTCCTGATCCCCGAACGCCAGCAGCACATCGTGCCTCAGCAAACCCGCCTTCTCCGCCGGACTCCCCGGCAAAATCGCCTCCACCACCAACCCAAATCCCGCCGGCAATGATAATTGTGCCTTCACCTCCTCAGGCACCCTCAAACTCATCACCCCCAAAAACACCCCCGTCTCAATCCGGCTCCCCTCACTCGGCCCGGGCAACAACTGCCGCCGCCGTGTCACCTGCCCTTCCGCACCTGCTCCTCCCACCGCAAAGCAGATCAAAATCAGCAGCGCCCGCTTCATCATCGCATCTCACTTCGTCACTGAAAATTCACCGGCAGCACCACCTGACCCCCGTCTGCCTTCGGAATCTCCACCATGATCTCCGCCCCATCTGTCGGATCAATCCACGCCCGGCGCTCCACCGACCACACCCGCACCGGTTGCACCACCCCCTGCCCTTGCACCCGAGTCGCCTCAACCGATTGAGCCACACCCGCCCCACCCCCATCCGTACGCTCAACCGCTCCACCTGTCAAAAACGCCAAAGCCACCACCGCCGCCGCCGCTCCCAGTCCCGCCCACCCCGTCGCCACCAGCCATCGCGGCGCGCGCCTCACCTGCCTCGGTAGCCACGCCTCATCCAATTTCAAATCCGCCCCGATCCGCTCCCGCAGCTCGGGATTCGGCATCCCCGGCCTCAACCGGCGCAACAGCATTTCCATGTGATCAAAGTTTTCGCTCATGACTGGGATTGATAAAGTCGTTCAGGCCTCGCCATCGACGCCAGCGTTGGCGTCGTCAGAGGCTCCATCAGCGCCTCCTTCATCGGCTCCAGCTTCCGCTGCAGCGCCTTCAAAGCATACCGGTAACGCGCCGCCACCGTGTTGATCGACGCCCCCATCGCCTCTGCGATCTCCGCAAACGTCAGCCCGCCCCACAAATGCATCGTCACCACCTCCCGCTGCTCCTCCGGCAGCCCCTCCATCGACGTCGCCACCAGCCGCGCCAGATCCTTCTGCTCCGCCGTCGAATCAAAATACCCCGGCTCCCGCGCCTCCTCCGCCAGATAACTCTCCCCCTCACGCCGATTCCGCCTCATCGTCCCCCGCCGCAAATCCAGCGCAATCGTCCGCACCGCCGCAAACAAAAGCGGCACATGCTCCCGGTCGCCCGTCGGACACCGCCTCCACCACCGCACAAACGCATTCTGCACCACATCCTCCGCATCCGCCATGCTAGGCGTCAACTGCCGCGCATACAGCACCAATCTCGGAGCCAACTCCGCATAACACTGTTCCCATTCGCGTTCAGAATTCATCGTCACAGTCTCGGTTCGATTGCTTAACGTCATCATTACCCCTCTTTGTGTGTCCAATCGCCAATTTGTTCATCCTCCCTCCCATTCCCCCACTCTCCAATCCCCCCGTAGGCGCACTTGCCAAAGTGCGTCCCCCCTCAACCCCCCATCTCTCCATCTCCCCATCTCCCCATCTCCCCGTCACCCCGTCACCCCGTCACCCCATCCCTCCATCCCTCCATCCCCCAACCCCCTCCCCATCCCCCAGTTTGCAATCCCCCCCATCCTGAGCGACACTCCCCCCGCCCGCACCACCGTGACCTACGCCACCCAGATCACCCTCTTCCGCATCCTGTTGATCCCCGTCTTCATCGCCGTGGCCATCTACTACGGGGACAGCGTATCCCACGGCCACGCCAACGAAACCCTCCGCTGGACCACCATCGCCATCTTCGCCGTCGCCGCCATCAGCGACGCCATCGACGGCTACGTCGCCCGCCACTTCAATCAAAAAAGCCGCATCGGCGCCATCCTCGACCCCCTCGCGGACAAACTGCTCCTCCTTTCCGCCATCATCACCCTCAGCTTCACCGGCTGGCGCCAGCACTTCCCCCTCTGGTTCCCCATCCTCGTCATCTTCCGCGACATCGCCAGCATCGGCGGGGCCTTCCTCATCAACCACCTCATCGGCAAATGCCACATCCAGCCCCACTGGACCGGCAAAGTCGCCACCTTCGCCCAGTTCGCCGCCGTCCTCTGGCTCATGCTCGACATCCCCCACCTCGTCGTCATCACCGTCGTCGCCGGCCTCTTCACCGCCATCTCCGGCTTCCTCAACCTCGCCGCCGGCATCCGCCAAGTCACCCAAACCGACCCCGCCGCGCCCTAAAAAGCCGATTCCCGCAAAAACAATCCTGTCAATCCGTCAAGCCTGATCTATTCATGAAACTCGTAGCGAGACGCCGCGAAAGCCTGCATTGGCTAGGCGGGTGCAGTTTTGAAAGGCTGAGTGCATTGGTAAATGCTCGATGCCTTTCAGAACAAGCCCAACGCTGCCAATGTTGGCTTGCAGCAAGTCGCAGTAGAGTTTCATCAATAGGTCTGGCTGACCTGATCTATTCATGAAAATCGTAGCGAGACGCCGCGAAAGCCTGCATTGGCTAGGCGGGTGCAGTTTTGAAAGGCTGAGTGCATTGGTAAATGCTCGATGCTTTTCAAAACAAACCCAACACCGCAAATGTGGGCTTGTAGCAAGTCGCAGTAGAGTTTCATCAATAGATCCGGCTAAACCCCGCTCCCTTCACCAGAATGCCTAAAACCGTCGCCATCGTCGGACGTCCCAACGTCGGGAAATCCGCTCTCTTCAACCGCCTCGCCGGAAAAAACATCTCCATCGTCCATGACATGGCCGGCGTCACCCGCGACCGCATCACCGCCGAATGCCGCCGCGGCCCCGCCATCTTTGAAATCATGGACACCGGCGGCATCGGCGCCAACACCGACGACGTCCTCACCGCCCAGGTCCAAACCGAAGCCGCCATCGCCCTCGAAGTCGCCGACCTCCTCCTCTTCGTCGTCGACGTCGCCGAAGGTATCACCACCATCGATGCCGAACTCGCCCGCATCCTCCGCAAAACCAGCAAACCCGTCATCCTCGTCTGCAATAAGGCCGACTCCCCCAGCCGCCGCCTCGGCGCTGGCGAATTCCGCAAACTCGGCTTCACCGAGCAGGCCGAAGTCAGCGCCGTCCACGGCATCGGCATCGACTTCCTCGTCAAAACCATCAGCGACCGCCTCAACCTCGAAGCCGAAGCCGAAAGCCAGGCCGCCGAAACCAAAACCGGCAAATACGTCCGCCCCCTCAAAATCGCCATCGTCGGCCGCCCCAACGCCGGCAAATCCTCCCTCGTCAACGCCATCCTCGGCCAGGAACGCGCCATCGTCAGCGAAGTCGCCGGCACCACCCGCGACTCCCTCGACATCCACGCCACTTTCGACGGACGTGACTACCAGCTCATCGACACTGCCGGCATCCGCCGCCGCGCCAAAGTCGACACCCCCGTCGAAATCTACAGCGTCCAGCAGGCCCTCCAAAGCATCAAACGCGCCGACCTCTGCCTCCTCGTCGTCGACTGCGCCGACGGCGCCAAAATGCAGGACCGCAAAATCGCCCAGCTCATCCTCCAGGAGCGCAAACCCTGCCTCCTCGTCATGAACAAGTTCGACCTCTACCACCCCAGCGCCAAAAAGAAGGACCGCTTGGAAGAGCTTGAGGAAAGCATGCGCCGCGAGTTCTTCTTCCTCCACTACGCCCCCTTGATCGCCATCTCCGCCCGCGAAAAACAATTCATCGGCAAGCTCTTCGAATCCATCGAAGGCATCCGCAAAGGCTCACGCAATCGCATCGGCACCGGCTCCCTCAACCGCCTCCTCCATCAGGCCATCGAAAACAGCCCCGGCCCGCTCGGCCACTCCAAATTCAGCTTCAAACTCCTCTACGCCACCCAAGTCAACAGCGCCGAAGACTCCACCCTCCCCGTGCCGCACTTCGTCATGTTCGCCAACCGCGCCGCCAAACTCACCGACAGCTACCTGCGCTACCTCGAAAACGTCATCCGCAAAGAATGGCCCGCCCCCGGCGTCCCCTTCCGCATGTCCGTCCGCGGCAAACCCGGCAAACCCAACACCGGCAAAAAAACCGACCAACAAAGCGGCTGGGCCCATTGATACCCTCGTGGTGCAAGCCGCTGGCTTGCCCCCAATCACCAGCGAGTAGCGTCACAAGATCACCCTCTCCTGCCCTAGCGTGAAACAGACACTCCTGTCTGTCCGGACCTCACTCATCAGCCTCACACAAGACTCCTCACCTCCTCCCGTCATCTGAACGTTCAGACTTACCGCTTCCAGCCAACCCGTTCCGCAGACGTCGCCCACTCATCACTCGTCCCTAGAATCATCGACAATCTAACCAACTTAATCTTTTCCTCTCGTCCGAAACGTTGATCGTACTTCGCCGTCAACTCTCCCCAGTTTGCCTCCATCAGTTTCCAGTATCGTGAATTCCGCTCAAGGCCAGAATCCTCGGGTAGATGCATCGACATAAGCCCCGCAACGGTACCAGATACAAGAAGCAGCGCATCGGCATCATTGGGGTTAAGTAACACTCCATCAGGCGGCTGACACTCAATCCCCTCGAACCATCCAGTGATTTGCCCTGCAGTTGGAATGCCTTCATAAACGCCCTTCACGTCCGGCAAGACCAGTTTTTCCACCAATTCAGTCCGGCCCCAGTTAAGGAACACGACGCAAGTCACCCCGCCCACCACAAGCAATGCAAGAACCCAAAAGCCTAGCGATTTAGTAAGTTTCATCACGTCGAAATCGGAGTTTCATATTCGTTATACATATACCGCCCGTCCCTGACAACCTGCTTCATTGCCAACGGAACCAGCATACTCCACCTCCCGACACATAATGCCGCCCGCTAGAACTGCGCGCAGTAGCTTGAAGACGTCACAGGAATATTGCTCCCTTCCTTTTCTTCATTCCTCCCTCTGCCTCTCATATCCTATCTGCTTGGTTTACCGGTCCGGGTAAAGTGGCTTCAATTCGCCTTCCTTTGCGCCTGAATTGATGAGATTACCCGGTTCAGCTCCTATCTGCGCATCTTTTCTTGAACTGGCATCTACCTTTTTTGCACCTTCCTCTACGGACCGCAAAACCATCTTTGTAAAAACAGCCGTAGTGCTACCAACCTGATCCCCGATCGATTTATAGAGGATGAAGCAAATGATTGCTGCACCCGCAACCATAGCAAGAAAAGCGCCCAAAAAGTTCATGGAACGATCTAATGGCATGATACATCGGTATAACGCAGCATCGCGAAACAATCTAGAATGACAACGGCTGAAGAGTCAAAGAAGTAACCTCGCACCGCATAATCACTTGCTAACCATGTCGTCTTTCTCCCGCCACCGATTTGGCTTTGCGAATTGATGATCACTGAGCCACGACTCACAAAAATCCCGAAAGACCTTAAATGGCCACTCGGTCCCATCATACAAAAACGAGTGATAGCTCGGTGAGGCAATTAGCCGCCTGGGGCGTGGGCCGTAGGCCACACGCACACCTTCAAAATACTCTTCATCAAACGCATACGCAGGCTGGCGCCCATCAAAGACAATCCAGGGCGCAGCAAGGTAAAGCCCCACTATGAACCCCACAAAAATGAGATACCGACTTGCTCGGTGCAGAATCGTTAACGCTCCACCACCCGCCAACCCTGTTCCCTTCGCCGTAATATGGTTCAGTTCTGCAAACATGCTCCACCCATCATACACATACCGCCTGTCCCTGACAACCATCGTAAAGCCAACCACACACACCACACCGCCTTCTGCATAATCCCAAGCGCAACCTTTAGGGCCAGGTTAAACACTTCGCAGGGCTATGGTTAGCGCATCGCCCTCTCCGTCCTAACGGGATATTCTTTTCAGATGTGGCGCTATGGACTTCAGGCTCACCTTGCCATCTTTTGCCATGGTTGGATCAGTGAGCCAAACCTTCGATTCTGGCCAGTTTACTGAGAGCACCTGCCAGACCTGAGCGTTGGTCGTCAAATACACATCTTTGGAAGATGGCAATTCTACGACAGCGCAAAGTTGTTTAAGATACGTCAACAATATTGAACGGTCGTCTGGAGAGAGTTGCCGAGCATCTACCGGCGTCACGCTTAAACCGATCAAAAGCTTGGCAATTTCTAGTTCGTCGAGATCACCCTGTATCTGCGGTAGATAGAGTCTCCCTCCTCTTTGCTGCTCCTCACGCATCAAGAGCCTGCCGGCTAACACTACGCATACAATTCCCAAGAGAATAATGGCAAAAACAGTTCTTCTTGGATTCATCTGGGTACGAGTCACTTATCTGAACACACTGTGAATTGCAGACCAATATCAAAAAGATCCCAGACAATTGCCCACCACAACAGTCAAAGAAGGAACTAGGCACCGCATAATCACTTGCAGACCATGTCGTCTTTCTCCCGCCACCGATTCGGCTTTGCGAATTGATGATCACTGAGCCACGACTCACAAAAATTTCGAAACACCTTAAACGGCCACTCAGTCCCATCATAAAAAAACGAGTGATAGCTCGGTGAGGCAATTAGCCGCCTAGGGCGTGGGCCATAGGCCACGCGAACACCTTCAAAATAATCTTCATCAAACGCATACGCTGGCTGTCGCATGTCAAAGACAATCCAAGGCGCTGCAAGGTAAAAGGCCAGGAACAACACCCCCCAAATGACAAACCTACGTGCGCTGTAAGCAGTCATGGCGTCCACCGGGGCTTTTCAGATCCTCCATGCCGACTCTCTTTGGTTTTCTCCCGGCACGGCTTACACGTTGACAGGTCATTTTCTCCACCACTCGCATTGCTCTCCATCAACGCCGAAGGCAGCCCAAATGCAATCCCATTCAATCTCGCACAAACATCTTTTAGAGTGATTGATTTTGGAAGGTTTGTGCCCATGATGTCTCCGGCAAGATATGACATCTCATCGTTTGGCGACGATGTCATCATGAGCATCCTCTTCGTATCCCCTGGTGCGTTCACTGTGTCTTCCATCGGAAAGCCGGCATCTGCTGCGATCAGACCATACATAAGGTTTCCGAGAATAGCCGACCTCACGCACACACCGCACAAAGTCACAGAGCTACCACAGCCAACAACCGATCCCGGTCTTGCAGTGCCACACTTAGTTCCTTTGCTAAACTCAAAATACGCAGGATCCTTGTAACGTTGATTCCCGTTGGCCCATTTCAAATAGTCGCTAATGGATTTTGTCCCGCCACTCCAGCCAGCACGTTGAGCGTTAATTTCATCAACAATCCAATCATCAACATCGGCTCCACAAGTCCCACCACACTTGTAATTCACAGGAGCATTGCCCAATCGGTCTAGTTTATTAACCGCATCATTCCCCACCATCCCATAGAGATTGATTCCCCCACGCTCTCCGATCGGATCCCGACTCACCCACCGCCCCATCTCCGGCGAGTAATAACGATACCCATAATACACCAACCCCGTTTCCCCATCCGTCAGCTTCGTGCTGAACCCAAACGGACACACATCCTCGCCCAACTCCGGTGCCGTGTTCGTGATCCGGTTCCCAAACGCATCATAATCATATCGCGCCACCGTCTGCCCATCCTTCGCACCTCCTAAGCCTTGCAACCCCATCACGTTCCCATTCCCATCCATCAACGGTACATAACTCTGCCCCCCATGCCGTACCATCAGCAATCCCCCCACACCTCCCGCACCCTGCATCGTCCCACTCAAATCCTCCCCCCAAATCTGCGTCCTCACCACCCCACACCCCGCCAACCCTGTCCCCGTAGCCGTCGTGTGGTCCAGTTCCGCAATCATGTTCAACCCATCATACACATACCGCCGGTCCCTGACAACCCTCGTAAAGGCCCCCGTCACCCCATTCCCCACCCACTCCTTCACCACCTTCGCAATTCACCGGTGTAGCGCATCATACACAAACTCCAACCGCAACTGCTTCGGCCAAGAACTGTCCAGGTTCTCAATCCATTACGAAACTTGGTCAATCACAGACACCTCGCATGCCACTAGCCAATCCTAAAGGCAGTTGACAAAATCCATCCTCTACGAGGGCCGCGAAAGCGGTTCGCGGCTGGCATTTACTCATGTGAGTCACGCATTTCTATCATAATGTGATCGTACCAATGTAGATGTCGAGTAGGTTTTCGCTATTCTACTAAAGTATGTCGCTCACTCTGAAAAAAAAGATTAACATAAATTCTCACTAAATGAGTTCTCTCTCGCGTAACTGTAAAATCGTAGCTTGATCTAAGTATTCCGAATTCGCGACCCGTCCCAGAATATTTAACAGGCAAATTTTTTGATATACAGTAGGCCACCATCTCCTTTTCTGCTGCTATTTCGAGCTTTCTCTCAAAGAATACTCTCCATGTTATAATTGAAGCCCCCACCAAAACTAATCCAAATATTTTTCTACTACCAAACATAACCTTGTTTTCCTTTTTCATTAACTTGCTTGCTCCCCCTAATTTCGATCTGAAACGATGTCCCCGTCCCGGCATATCCCGCCCCAAAGATTGTTTTTATTGACCTCCAAGGCCGGGTTATATCCATATTAAAATCATAAGTATCATCAAAACTTTTCAACGTGCCTTGTATCAAGTAATTACAGTCACAGTCAATACTGACATGCCCTGAAAACTTTAGCGTTATGTTGCCGAGAACATACTCTGCATCGCCGGTTCCAGTTGTTTTAAATCCATAGCGTGAATCAGGGAATCGCTTGGCTCCATACTTACAAGGAGTAGTGTTATGGTAAGTCCATCTCACTCCATCTTCCAACCACTCTTCTACATCATTGAAGTCATCGGCAATTCTTATCTTCGACGTATCCACTAAACGAAAATCAATGCGGGCGGCTTCTCCCTTCCCGCTACGATAGTGATTATTCGCATCCCTCAAGTTTATTGCCGCCCAGTACTTCAATAATCCTAATAGATCAGCTTGATTCACCGAATCATTATCAACAAACCCATACAAGTTCATTCCGCCATCCCCCCCAATCGGATCCGGGCTCACCCACCGCCCCATCTCCGGCGAGTAATACCGATACCCATAATACACCAACCCCGTCTCCCCATCCGTCAGCTTCGTGCTGAACCCAAACGGACACACATCCTCGCCCAACTCCGGTGCCGTGTTCGTGATCCGGTTCCCAAACGCATCATAAT
>CANETF010000054.1 GCA_947440575.1 Verrucomicrobiaceae bacterium | reverse complement strand
GCGGGACTTCCTGCCGCAGAGCCAGTACTCCTTGCCCACCACGTTCAGGGTGGCTCGCTGCGTGCCGGTGGCGTGCGGTCCGGTCCAAGTCTCGCCCGCGTCGGTGCTGGTCCAGGCATTCGCGGCTTCTTTGTCGGTCATGACAAGCAAGCTGCCATCGCTCACCATTTCACCGCGACTCGTCGAGGCATCAAGCCCAGTCGGGGTGAGCCATCTCCACGTCTTGCCGAGGTCGTCGCTGGCAAAAAGATGTCCATACTTCGGGCCGGAGTCGCCGCGATTGTCACCGAGCGCCAGGAAGCGTCCGCTGGCATCGCCGCAATACACCGGCCCCACATGATGCGTGCTAAGCTTGCCCCGAGGATCGTCTTTGAACTTTCCCCACATGCCGAAGGAATCGAAGGTCTTACCGAGATCGGTTGTGCTCGTAAAAGTCATGAACCCTCCACCCACAAAAGCGCCCTTTCCCGCTGCGAGACCCCACACACTGTTCATGAGCCGCGCGTCTCCTTTGGCTTCCGGCAGTTTGGCAGTGCCATGCGTCAAATGGCTCCATTTCACACCATCATCGGAAGCCAGGTAGATCGTGGGTCCGCCCCAACCCACTCCCACAACAAAGACTCCGCTGCCATACGCCACACTCTTGGTGGCCCATGGCCCGTGATCCGCACCCGGAACCGCGAAAAAAGTCTGACGCCACGTCTTGCCATCGTCCTTCGATGTGATGATGCGCGCTCCATGTCCCACGACGACAAACGCCGGCACTTTAGGATTCGGCTTCAAGCTTCCACCAAGCGGAATGTCCTCGCGGATCCTGACATCCACAGGCGAATCTTCCGCTACAAAACTACAGAGCAAGCAAACCGTGGAAAGGAAGAGAACGAATACGAGTTTCATGAGACAAAACAGAGAAACGCACAGCTAGTGAGAACCTGACTTCAGGAACGTGTTCCCCTTCCCTGATTTAGCACCTCCCTCACCGAACTCGGGCCGTTCCGGCTACAAAGCCATGATCAAGGAAGCCAATCGGGTTAGGTTGAAACACCGAACCAGCCGCGATTGACTTGGAAGTCCACATTGCCGCTTGTCAGCGCTTTGGATTCTTGCCGGGCAGCCCAGACACGCCCGAGAGCGTTGAGAATCGCAGCGCAGCGTTGGTCCGTAGGGACACCCGCAAGGTTTTGATCGCCCAATTCGCTGGATGCTTCCGAGGCGATTTGCACGGTGGGGATGAAGGGATGGCCCTGGACGGGGCGGGTGCTCTCGTGGACCAGGAAGAGATTCGCGCCACACGATCCCATGCCCGTGAGTGATTCAATGAGGTGATCGCCGCTGATTGCCATGACGTGCAAACCCCAATGCTGAACGATTTCGCCATAGGATAAGGTCGTGTGCGGTGCGGCGCCCAACAAAGCCTCTGTGAAAGCGGCTTGATGAAGCAATCGCGATGTCTCCGGGAGGATCACGGAACCGCCGCTCGCAACAATGGAGGCCACCACCCCAGCCAAAGCGCTGGCGGTTTCCGGTGGCACATCACCCTGGGTGGCGAGACCGAGGCAGAGCGGGGATGCTTGTTGGGATGGGTGTGCTGAAGAGGAGTCGAACCAGTTTGTCACCTTCTCCGCGACACGTTCGATTCCTCCGTCGAGCTGGATGCTGGCGAAACCCATGGCGGAACGATCAAGGCCCTGGCTGTCCAGGAAGTTCCGGATTGCGTCGTTGTGCGTTTTCTCACAACCATGTTCGAGCAGCAGAACACGGTCGGCAAGGGGATGAACCGCATAACCCGCAAGGGTCTGCTCCAGGATGTCAATGGCCTCACCGGAGGCACCACAACCCTCCGTATGCGGCAGGGCGACGTATTGGAAAGTCGCCGCCATGGACTTGGCATTCAGCTTGTCAGCGATCATGCGTGCAATTTGCCCGGCACAAAGGCTGGTGGGAATGATCAGCCGGAGGCGATTTGCCGCAGCGGCGGGTTGGCTCAATTCGCTCGGCAACGGGGGGACGCTAGGCAAGCCTTTGCAAGTAAGGGGCACACCGCCCGGCTTTACGCGCTGCCTGTTCGCCTCCGTTGTCCTTCCAGTCTGACGCCACGCGCGCCAAAGCTGCGCCTGCGAATGCCCCGCACGCTCCCCCACACTCCGCCTCCCTGACGCCACCTCAATCGCATACTCAAACGCCTCCTCCCCAAGCGCCTCCATCGGCTCGCCATCCAAATATCGACCCGCATTCAAATCCATGTCCCGACTCAACAAGTTAAACCGCCCCGTGTTCGTCATGATCTTGATCGTCGGCACAAAAGGATGATTCGTGATCGATCCATTGCCCGTGCTGAAGACAATCAAATTGCACCCCGCCGCCACTTGTCCCGCGATGCTCTCCAAATCATTGCCGGGACTGTTCATGAAATAAAACCCCGGCTCACGCATCGGTTCGCCATAATCAATCACCCAGTCCAGCCGCATCCCCGGATCCTTTTTTCGTGCCGCCCCGATGGACTTGATCGCGATGTTGTACAGCCCCCGGTAAATGTTGCCTCCGCTCGGATTCGTTTGCCCGCTAACCCCATGCCAGTTGAGCTTTTCCTCAAACCTGGCCAGCGTCGCCAAAAACTGCCTCGCCGTTGCCAGGTCCCGCACCTTCGCCAAAACCCAGGGCTCCGCTCCCATCAACTCATCCGTTTCCGCCAAGTTCGCCGCTCCCCCATGCCGCACCGTTTCCCGCGCGATGATCCCCACCAAGGGATTCGCCGAGATGCCGCTAAACGCGTCCGACCCGCCGCACTGCATCCCAATCTTCAAATGCCGCAGCGGTTGCGCTGACCTGACTGTCTCGTTGGCCACCCCCAGCAGCTCCTCCACCGCCGCCTTCGCCTGAGCCAGATTCCGCTCATGATCACCACCCAAACTCAAAAAGCGATGCGGCACCGCATCAAGCGGAGCTCCATGGACGCGCATCCACTGCTCCAAGACCGTGTTTTTCACGGGCTCTGATCCAAAATCGAGGGCAAGCACCGCCCCCACATTCGAGTTGGTAATGAACCCCGCCAGTGTGCGCAGCGTCAAATCAAGGTTGTTGGGCACCCCGGTCTCACCGCCTTCGGTATGCGCCACAGCGACCACACCATCCACATTGGAAAAGCGATCCCTCACCTCCGCGAAGCCCGCCGCCACCAGCCGGGCCAGGCTTCCAGTCAGGGAACTGGTCCCCAAAACCACCACCTGATTCCGCGTCCCCGCTCCGCGCTCCCCCGACCGCGCATACCCCTGGAAGGTCCCCGGGTTCGCATACGCTGGCATCTGGTCTGCCGACAAAAACGAAGCCTCATCGAGTTCATAAGGCTGAAAGTAATCCTCAAAATTCGGTGACTCAGGCACAGCGAACCCGACGTGGCGTGACCGGAGCGCGGCCAGCATCGTCTCATTGCACACATAGTCTCCCGCCAAAAGACCGCGCGTCGCCCGCCCAAACGGCAGACCCCACGACGTCAGCGGATCCCCGACCGCAATCGGAACCACCGCAAAACGATGCCCCTCCAAAACCGTGTGGGAAAGCCTGAACTCACCACCTGAGAAAGCGATCCACGTACCGCCCTCAAGCCTCCGAATCGCAATCGCGGCATTGTCACCCCGGGCCGGAAGGCGGGCGACCTCTTCAAAAGAGACGGGATTGGGCTGGCTGTCATCGGTCATCATCACCCCATCATGCACCAATCGTCTCCGTTTGACCACCCAACTTCACCAACTCGAACGCCCACCCCATGCCACGCCACCACCCCAAAAAGCGCCGTCTCCTGCCTCGTCACAAATTTTCCTGCCAAACTGACCGCATCCAATTCGTTTGTAACCTTTGGCGAGATCCCCTCACTAATCCCAGGATGACACTCAGCACGCCCAACATCACCCGCCGTCACTTTTTTCAGGACTGCGCCATCGGCACAGGCAAAATCGCTTTGGCCACCTTGCTCGCCGAATCCTCTTCACGCGCCGCCAGCCGCCCGGCTTCCTTCACCCTCCCCCATTCCCCGCCCAAAGCCAAAGCAGTCATCCATCTCTTCATGGCCGGCGCCCCGTCGCAACTGGAGCTGTTCGACAACAAACCCACCCTCACCAAATTCGAGGGCAAACCCATCCCGCCCTCCATCATCGGCGGTCAGCGCTACGCTTTCATCCGCCCGGACGCCGCAGTCCTCGGCCCTCGCTTCAAATTCGCCAAACACGGCCAAAGCGGACAGGAATTGTCCGAAATGCTGCCCCATCTGGCAACCATGGCGGATGACATTGCGATCATCAAATCCTGCCGCACCACCCAGTTCAATCACGCGCCGGCGCAGATTTTCATGAACACCGGCTTCTCCCAGCCCGGACGTCCGAGCATGGGCTCATGGGTCACCTACGGCCTGGGATCCCAGTCGCGTGACTTGCCCTCCTTTGTCGTCATGAGCACTGGCAGCGGCATCAGTGGCGGCGCGGCCTGCTGGAGCAGCGGGTTCCTCCCCAGCATCTATTCCGGCACACGCTTTCGCAATACCGGGGATCCCATCTTGAATGTCAGCACGCCCGAAGGCATCGAAGCGGGAACGCAGCGGGATACCATCGAACTGATCAATGCGATGAATCATCGTCGCCTCCAATTGGATGGTGACAGCGAGACCGCCACCCGGATCGCCAACTACGAAATGGCTTATCGCCTGCAAAGCTCCGCACCCGAACTGATGGACCTGAACAGCGAAGACAAAGCCACTCTGGAAATGTATGGCTGCGACCCAAAGGTTCCCTCCTTCGCCCGCGCCTGCCTCCTGGCTCGGCGCATGGTGGAACGCGGCGTGCGCTTCATCAACATCTACAACGAGGGATGGGATGCGCATAGCGATGTCGCTGGAAACGTCACGAAAAACTGCGGCATCACCGATCAGGCCAGCGCCGCCCTGATCAAGGACCTCAAACAACGCGGCATGCTCGATGACACCCTCGTGGTCTGGGGCGGCGAATTTGGACGCACCCCCATGGTCGAGGCCAGCCTGTCCCTCGGTCGCAGCATGGGTCGCGATCACCACCCCCAGGCTTTCAGCATGTGGATGGCAGGCGGCGGCATCAAAGGCGGGGTCACCATTGGCGCCACCGATGACATGGGCTTCAACATCGTCGAAGACGAAGTCAAAGTGGCCGATCTCCAGGCCACCATCCTCCACTGCCTCGGGATCGACCACGAACACCTCACCTTCCGCAGCGCCGGCCTCGATTTCAAACTCACCGGAGTGGAGCCCTGCCAAGTGGTGAATAAGATCCTCGCCTGAACCATTGCGGGCAAGCTGACAAGCCGACCGACTCGAGTGCCTGACTGAGGTCGAACTTTTCATTCGGTCTCCTCCTTGACCGCAGTTCATCTTGGCACTCAAAATCAGATGTCTGACTTTCGCCGTCGGGCCATCAGCCGCAACATGACACTTCTAAGCCAGCCAGCCTACCCTGCACACCCCCACTTTCTCATCCCATGAACTCCCTTCTTGTCATCGGCGGCGGCATTGTCGGTCTAGCCACGGCGCTAAAAATCCTTCAGCGTTACCCCTCAATCAAACTCACGCTGCTCGAAAAGGAAGCGGGCGTCGCGCGCCATCAGAGCACTCACAACTCAGGCGTCCTCCACTGCGGTCTCTACTACAAACCCGGATCTCTCAAGGCCAGACTGGCCGTCACAGGCATTCGGGAAATGATCGCCTTCTGCCAGCGCCATGACATTCCCCATGAGATCTGCGGCAAACTGGTCGTCGCCACCAGCCAGAAAGAACTGCCCCGTCTCGACGAACTGCTCCGCCGGGGCGCCGCCAACGGCCTCTCCGGCCTGCGCCGTGTCGAGCCCGATGAATTGCGCCGCATCGAACCCCATGCCAACGGACTCGCCGCCGCGCATGTCCCCGAAGAAGGCATCGTGGACTACCGGGCCGTATGCGATACCATGGCAGCCGAAATTCAGCGCCTCGGAGGCGTCATTCGGCTGGGCGCGGAAGTCACTAACCTCCGCCGCCTCGGAGACGAATGGATTGCCCAAACGCCCACAGGCGAATCACGGGGTCAATGGCTCGTCAACACCGCCGGATTGCACTGCGACAGGGTCAGCGAACTCGCCGGTGAGCGCCGCGAGATCCGCATCGTGCCGTTCCGGGGCGAATACTACGAACTCAGCACCGAAGCGCGTCATCTCTGCCGTCACCTGATCTACCCCGTGCCCGATCCAGCCTTCCCATTCCTTGGCGTCCACTTCACTCGCATGATCGGCGGCGGCGTCGAAGCCGGACCCAATGCCGTGCTCGCCTTTGCCCGCGAAGGCTACCGTCTGCGTGACATCGACCTTCACGATCTGGCCGACGCACTCACCTTCCCTGGCCTATGGCGATTCTTGAAGCGCTACCCTTCCATGGCCTTCACCGAGTTGGCTCAATCATTCAGCCCCGAACGTTTCTGCCAAGCCCTCCAGCGACTCGTCCCTGAGGTCCAACCTGAACACCTCGCCCCAGGCGGCGCTGGAGTGCGCGCCCAAGCCATGACACCTCAGGGCGACCTCGTGCAGGACTTTCACATCGTCACCCGCGATCACGCTCTGCACATCCTCAATGCGCCCAGCCCCGCCGCCACCGCCTCCCTGGCGATCGGTGGCCACATTGCAGCACTGCTGTAAATCGGAGGGGAAAAAAATCCTCCGCTACTTCAAAGCCTTTTCAATCTCAGCCGCCACCTTCTCGGCCAGATACTTCGAACCTTCTGGTGTGAAATGCACGTTCTGCGGAAGCTGCACCTCCGCCAGCTTCGCCTTCGCGTGAGCATACAGGTCATCCGTGGGCACGCCCGCCGCCGCCATCACCTTGGCGGCCACCTCGTTAAAGAGCAGCGACTCGTCGGACTTCCTTCCAGGTGTCCCTGGGGTGACAGGGGTGGTATTGCACCAGATCACCTTGGCTCCGGTTGCCTTGAGTTGCTGCACAATCGTCGTGAGGTTCTTCTCATAGTCCGCCAGCGACACCTGATGATGCGCGCCAGGCAAAGCCGGATCCACCAGCCGCGCCCCATCCGGACCCATGTAAACCAAATCATGCAGCCCAAAGTTGAAATGGATGACATCCCACTTCGATCCTTCAATCCACTTGGCCACATTGGCAATGCCATTGGAAGTCGGCCCTCCATTCGTCGGGATGCGATGCACGTTTGCCTTCCCCTTCAGCATCTCCCGCACGTCGAGAGTGTACCCAATCGAAATAGAATCCCCGATGAGCAAGACCCTTGGCAGACCAGCAACATCCTCGACCGGAGCAAAAGCAGGGTTCGGAGCGCGTTTCGCTTTTGGCTTGGCCTTGGCTTCTTGGCCAATCAGGGAAAGCGGTGCGGCAAGGCTGAGAATCAGAAGCGGTAGGAGCGTGCGTGTCTTCATGGGTAGCCTCTCAAACAGCGTCCCCTGCCCCAATGTTTCATTCGATTCACCGGGACGCCTTCGTCACCTCATGCAGCACCGCGCCTTGATCATCATGAAAACGCACCGTCAGGCCGGCTGACTCCACCCGCACCTCCAGGAATCCTCCAGTCGGCTCCCGGTAAGTGTAGGGTTGCCGGATCATCGAGTCCGGATCGGTGCCCTGCCTGGAGCCCGGAGCCACTCCCATTCGGCTGTTCTCATCATTCAACGCCCCGCACGCAAACTCCTCCACGCCACTCGGATGAATGCTGTGATACTGCCAGTGCCGATCGCCGCAGAAGGTGAAGAAATTCGTGATACCCTCGGCCTTCAACCAGGCAAAAAAGACCTCCGCCTCATGTCTAAAGCCGCCCAGGTTCGCGTGATTGTCTCTCTTTTTGGCATCATCCGGCCCCACCATTGGCGTTGGAGTAATCAAAATCTTCCATTTGGCGTCACTCTCTTTGAGGGTGCGCATCAGCCACGCCTTTTGCTCCGCGCCCCACAAGGTTTTGTCGGGTCCATCCTGCATTTGATTGGGCGATCGGTAGTCCCGTCCCTCACTAAACCACAATTGCAAATCCGCGTTCACCCGATGCGTGCGGTAAGTCGGCAGTTGCTTCTCTCCCATGCCCAAAATCGGCATCTGCTCGCGGAAAAGCTCAATGCCGGTCGCAGGCAACGGCAATTCAGCGCTCTCATTGTCCGAATCATTGAAGCGGAAATCATGATCGTCCTTTGACCAATAGCTCGGCGTTGTGGCAAAGAAATTCACCATCCGAGGAAAGCGAAACTGCTCATGCCAGCACTTCCTTAACTCTGGAAGCGTTTGGGCGGGACCATTGAGGATGTTGTCGTAATAAACGATGTCACCCGTGCCGACAAAAAAGTCGGGCTTCAACTCAGCCATCGCGGCAAAGGCAGGAAAACCCAGCCTTTTGTCTTCTTCGGTGGCCGTAATGGGGCCACTCGCCTTGCCTTCATCCCCATGCATGAACTTGTTGTAGTTCATGCAACTGCCCATGACAAAATTCACTTCCGCCGCAGAACCTGCACCAGGCAAGGTTTTGAATGAACCCGCAGCACCTGGCTTGGCCGACGCCTCATCCACTCCGAAGACAGGCCGGAAATGATACCTCGTTCCCGGCTTCAATCCCGCAATTTGCGCCCGTGCAATGAAATCCCGCTCAGGTCGCACGATCTCCCAATAGGTGCGCTTGGCATCCGCAAAATCTGCCCGTTCGCTATAATCGAACGCCACCGTCCCAGTCGCGCCAGGAATGTCTTGATTGGCATCCAGCACCGGCCCCGGAATGGCGGTCAAACGAGTTTGCAGGATCGCTCGTTCCGGCGTCACCTCACCCACTATCGTGCCCTGCGCGATATGAACCTCGCCCAGCGAGGACTGAGTGAGCAAGGCAAACCAAACTCCGGCGGAGGCGAGCGAAAAAGCAAAACGTTTCATGAACAGTGGCCGTCAGGGCGCAATGAGAACGTTGTCACCCACCCCGGCCATTCATCCAAATCAGGCCATCGCCTGATACCTCTCCATCTCCTCCTCACCCTTCGCCGCATCCCATCCCAAGCACTCTGACATCCATCGCACCACCTGGCGCGCCGTTGCCCGGGCATCTCGCTGGTAATAATGCCAGCTCGTCCTGCGGACCATGATGTCATCAAGATGCACCGCCCACTCGTTCTCACAAAAATAGGTGACCGCTTCACGCCTGACTTCTGGCGGCAGCAGTCCACTGAACCCCGGTTCCCCCGCCAACAAGGGCTGCAGATCGGTTTCACAAAGCATCGCCTTCATCCCCTCCGCCGCCACAATCCGATCCACGGTTTGCTCGGCCATCAACCGACAAGTCGTCAGTTTGCCCCCCGCCACATCCCACCATCCGGGCTCCGGATTTCGGATTTGATGAGACCGGGAAATATCGGAAGGTCCACCCTTCGAACTGGCAATCAAAGGCCTGAGGCCTGCCCAGGTGCTGATGACATCAGTCGCGTTCAAATGCGCGTTCGGGAAATGGGCGTTGGTGATGGCCAGCACATAAGCCACATCCTCGCCATCAGTTCGAACATCCTCCAAGGGACCGGCATAGTCCGTGTCGGTGGTGCCGAGAATGGTTCGCTCGCCCCAGGGAATGGCAAACAACACACGATTCCCATCAGTCATCACCACGGCATCCGTCACCGGCAGCCGACTCCGCTCCACAACCAGATGAACCCCCTTCGTTAGGCGCAACTTCACCGCGCTAGGCCCCAGTCCCTCCGCCCAAGGACCGGTGGCGTTGACCACCGTTTTGGCGGCAATGATGAACCGCTCACCTGTCACACCGTCCTCCACCTCCACCCGCCACAGCCCCTCCCGGTCGGCTCGCCGATAGCGGGCATAGTTCAAAATCGACGCGCCATGCCCCGCCGCCGAACGCAGCGTGTCGAGCACCAGTCGGGCATCGTTGGTGAACCCGTCAAAATAACGCACCGCCCCGGCCAAACCCTCAGCGCGCAGCCCCGGCACCGTCTGCAAGGTCTCCGCAGCATCGAGCCACGCCGAGTGCCCCAGATTCCGTCCTCCGCACAGCAAGTCGTAGAGTTTCACCCCGAACATCAACTGCCAAAGCTTCCAGGCGCGATTTTCACGATAGGTCGCAAACACAAACGGCAACGGGGCGGCGAGATGCGGTGCGATGTGGTGCAGCACCGTTTTCTCAAGGCTGGCCTCACGCACCAACCCGATCTTGCCCTGCGCCAGATAACGAATGCCGCCATGCAAAAGCCGGCTCGACCGGCTGCTCGTCCCAAAGGCAAAGTCCCGCTGCTCCACCAGTCCCGCGCGCAGTCCGCGCATCGCCGCATCCCGAGCCACGCACGATCCCACAATCCCGCCACCAATCACGAGCACGTCCAGCGTTTCATCGGTCAGTCTCGCCTTCGTGATCGCGCGTGCATTCATGGACACCGCTAGACTACAGTCCAGCAGCTAGTGTGTCACGTTCAGCCTATGCCCAGGCAAAAGAAAAAGTCGTCCGGCTTCATTGCAAATGAGCAGGTTGGGACCTTTGCCGCCGAGCGAGGTCCCGACAGCACCGGTTTCATGGGCGCCACCCGGTTGAATGATTTTCCCCGCCTCATCCCGGAAGGGCAACGGTCGGGCAAACTTCATTTGATCGTTGGTGCCCTGATTGATCATCAGGAGAGGAGTACCCAGAGTCTTCTTGCCAATCACTGGCATCGGCAAACCCGTTTCGCGATCAGGAATGGCGTTGACCCGCCCAGTGCCAATGACGAAGTCGAGATGACCGTCTTGATTCCAATCGAAGAGGTCCAGCTTGCAGCGCCCACTGAGCCCGGCGGGACCACCACTGGCACCAATCGGATCGCCGTTCTCCAACACCAGCTTGCCTCCGTCTTCGACGTTGTAGTCATCGATGCGCCAGTAGAGATGAAAATGGTCGTCACCATCCACGATGACCAGCGCGATGCGCTCTCCGATCTTCGCGAGCGCTGGCCGGCAGCGCCACATGCCGTGCAGGTCAATGCCATCACAATAGAGCGGATGCGCCGCATCAAGCTTCGGCTCTGTCTTGGTGCCGCGATTGAGATAAACGAGATAATCGCCCGTGATGTCGCCGGTGATGAGGTCAAACGTACCATCCCCATTCCAGTCAATGGCATTGGGCGAGAGGTAACCCCATCGCGCCTCTTGCAGACCCTGCAAACTGCCAGAGTAACCCGCCTGAACTTGGATCTCTCGGCCGCCCGCCCGCACATGCGTCGCTGGCAGAAACTTCGGCTCGTCATCGCTGCCGATGTTTTCGAAAAAGAGCACAAAGCCCTCGCTATTACCCGCCAGGATGTCCAATAGGCCATCACCATTCCAATCCACCGTCGTGGGTGAAGGCAGTGTGCCCGCGTAGAGATCTGCGTTCTCCTGCAAAACCGAAACCGGGTCAGCAAAAACCGGCGCACCCGAACTCAACCACTTCCCTGCCAAGCGATAAAAATACAGCGAACCTTCGCCACACGCAATGAGACCGCCTGGATACGCCGACACACTCGGATTGATGCTGGGATGCCGTAGCGCATTGCCATCCTCACCCGCCACCAACCGCTTCGCTTCGAGATCAAAACCGCTCGCCGCTCGATTGGTGTAGTGTACCAGATGGCCTTGTCGCGAGCCCGTGATCAAATCCCGCTCATGCCCCGGCCCGAGATCAATGGCGGTGATTGAATGCATGGAAAAATACACCTCCTTTTGCGTCTTCGTGATCTGCCGCGCCTCGCCCCGCCCTGACCAACCCATCAGATACCGATAACGCAGCCCCCCTGTGGCGATGCCCGAAGCATTAAACGGGCGCCACTCCTCCGTCCACGGATCGCCTTGCAGTCCCTTCGTGCCGTCAGACATCTCAAACGCTAGGTCCACACCGTCCGCATTCACCAGCACCCCGAGACTCGATGGCGCCTTCACGCCCTTCGGCAGTTTCTCCCGCTTGGTCTCAATGAACTCGAGCTTGGCACGATCAAACAGCGTCGTCACCAGCTCCTCCTTGCTGATCCACAAGCCCGAGATCGATCCGTCCTCACGTTGAAACACCACGCCCTTGTCCTTGAACGCGCACTTCACCACCACTGGCTCCGCAAACACCGGCGCACCGCTCTCCGCAGTGGCCACCCAGCGAAACAAATGCACTGCCTGCGGCCCACCATACCCCGCCACAAAAAGATCCGGCTGCTTCCCTCCAAAAAGCCGCGCATGACCCAGCACATGGTGATTCAAATTAATCAGCGCCAGCGGTCCACGCCCCTTCTCCGCAGCGGACGACAGCGCTTTCGTACCCTCAGGCAAATGCGGCTCTGCAAGGCAGGCGGACACAAGGAGGAAGAAAAACAGCAATGGCTTCATGGTGGATTTGATTGGCAATCGCATCGGGTGGGATACGACCTCGACGGTCAATCGACGCTAGAAAGAAAAAGCCATCACACCAGGGCGAACGCACATCGATTCTCGAACCCGGCATGCCGAAGCTTGACCTCCACCGGGCAAGACGGAATCCAAACTCAATAACCCCAAATGTCCGAAAGGGTCAGCGCCGTGCCTTCCTTGTACTTGGTGAAGTGCAGCGATTTTCCACTGTTGGTAAATCGACTGTTCCCCGCGGCAGCCATACCGGCCGCATTCGTGTTGTTGACGGGAAGGCCTAAGCCCAGAAGCACGGAAGGTGCGGGACGGTCCACTACGATGCCTTTGCGTGCGATAACCTCAAATCCCAGATCACTCGCGATGTTTCCACCAATGAGAATTTGATTTTTCGAGGCTGGGCTGCGCGCAAGACTCGCCAGCAAGGTCCAGGTGCCATCACGGCTGGCGTCCACTTGCTGAATGGTGCCGATCGTGGCACCGCCAGAGTTGGGCATGGCGATCCCTTCACCCATCAGCAGTCGCGGAACATTCGAGCCCAGGGTGCAATGCCAAAAACCCACGTCATTGGCCGCCGTGAAGCCGGGACCCGCGATCTGTGCCAGAAAGAGGGCATCTCCATTTGCCGCCGCAAAGCATTTGAGAAAGCGCTTCCATGTCACCCCGGCGGCCTGTCCCGGGACCTGGCCGCGCACCCAGGCAATGGAGTGGTCCGCGCCTGTGCCATGATTGTAGGACATCAGCGCTTCAGCCGAGAACTTGGCCGTTTTGTAGGTGCAACGAATGATCGTCACCCCGGCGCTGACCGTTTCACCGACGAACCCACTCACCCTGGCGTCAGCAAACTGATCTTTCACTCCCACTGGGATGTCTCCTTTCTCCATGGCGACGATGTTGGCGCCGCCCGCGGATTTAGTGAAAACCGCTGCGTTCTGATCAGGAAGGCGGCCCATCAGATACCCGGAAAAAGCCAGGCGTGTGCCAGCCGCAGCCAGCCGTGGATTCAACTGGGCAAACAATGCCCCGGGCAGCCCCGATTCACTGCCTTCTCTCGCCTCCACTACGGAGATCAGGTTGGGACGAACGATGACACTGTCATTGTCTGCGTAAACACCACTGCCAAGCTTGAGGCTGACGTTTGCCACCGCACCGCTTGTTTGCACTGGGCCGGCACTGTGGATTTTGGAGACCGTCACCGTGTTGCTGACGGGCAGCAAAATGTTGCTTCCAGGCACCAACATGGCAGTCGAAGATCCGCCACCGAATTTCCACAAACCCACCACGCCTGTGCTGGAACGGCTCAGGGTAAAGGTGCTGCTGCCGTCGTCGCTGAATGATGGGCTGAAAGCTGTGCCCGCCTTAAAGCCATTGTAGGTCGTTCCTTCCCGAAGGATCTGGCCAAATACCCCGGCCGCTTTCTGCCAGAGGGAGGCATCATTGGCGGAGTTCACCGCCGGGCCCTTCATCCGGGCAACAAAGGCAGCACTGCCAGTGCTGCTCAGTGAAGCATCCCCAAACCCCGCCACGGTGCCCCCGGCCACAGCGCTTCCTACCTTCGTCACGTCACTGCCACCCAGGCTGCTGCCAACATTCGTCGCACGGAACAGTCTCCCGACGATCGGGGCCGCGGCATTCCCTCCGCAGAGTCCCATGCCACCTTTGACCGGGTCAGCACCCGCCGCGCCGGCAAACAGACTGGTGAGGGCCCCGCTCTGGCGGTCATAGAGCCATGCTCCATCCGCAGAGTTGATGGCCAGCAAGTGACCGCTAGCCGTCAACTGCTGACCAAAACCTGCAATCGATGGTGAAGGCTCAACGACGGTTTGGATGTGTGCAAGCGTCCGCAAATCAAAGAGATAGACACGGTCACGCGTCAACGTGCCCACGTAGAGCGTGTTGCCGCTGATGGCCACTGACGTGCCGAAACCAGCAGCACTCTGGATGTCCGGGGCCAACAGATAGTTTTCAGTCCCGCTACGATGCTTCACCACCACCATACCGCTGTTGCTGTAGCCGGGCGAATCGTGACCATAAGCACCAACTGCCATCCACGGACCACTCAGCGCAACGGACTCCCCGTATACCGCCGCCGTTTGTCCCCAGGTGGTGCGATCGTGAACCAGCAATTGCCCCGTGCCAGCATGAAAGACAGACACAAGGCCTTCGAACAAAATCGCACTGGCCGGCGACGAAGAGTCTGGTTCACCTGCTGCCACCCGTCCACCGTCTGTGGACAGGCTTTTCACCAGCCCGTTGTTTGGCAAGTTGGCATCCCAGAGATGCTTGCCCGTGGCGCAGTTAAAAGCGCAGAGGGACCAGAGCCTGTCAGACACCACAACGAAGTCACCCGACGCGGCGATGTACTTTCCAAAAATGCTGCCAGCAGGATGCGGAGGACGCAGGCGGCGCACCAAGACGCCCGAGACATTGCTATAAACCAGCACCTCGCCCGCTGAGGTAGCCAACGTCCAACTCTCAGTCACAGCCGTGCTCGAAGCAGTGGCACCCTTTGGCAACTTCAACTCGTTGACCACACCAGGGGACGCAACCAGCCCCTCAATGCTGCAGCCCAGCACGAGCACAACGATGGCGGTCATTTGGCGGAACGAATTGAATGTCGATTTCATGGGCATGTCACAAGATGCCTGCATTCAACCAGTCAACCATCCGACCTTAGGCCTAGGACTTTAGTCCTACTCCAAAGGTCCGATACCGGGATCACCAGAATGCGCAGAGGGTGGACAAGCAAAGTGCTTCACCTGCCAACGCATTCTTCATCATGACCATCCGACTTGCCACCACTCTAGCCGCAGCAGCCTGCGCCTTCCCCGTCTTGTCCTCTGCGGCTCCGCTGACAGCGCCTTCGGCTACCCGACTCAGCATTCCCGCTGGTGCGCTGGGCGCGGGTCGTTCCGTTGCAGTGAATGAATCTTACATCGCGGTGGGCGCTCCCGACTCCAACGCAGGGGGGGTCAATGATTCAGGTGAAGTGCTCATCTTTCGCAATTCGGATGGCGCGCTGGTCCGGCGCATCCCCTCTCCCGCGCCCACTTTTAGCGCCGCCTTTGGCCAGTCCGTGGCGCTGCATGGCACCACCGTGTTTGTCGGTGCGCCAGGTGAGTCCGGCGGTGGCGCAGCTTTCGCTGGCAATGTGTATGCCTTTAACGCAGCCACCGGGACCAAGCTCTGGACTACCACCGGTGCCGCCGGTCAGCGCCTCGGCGGCGCCCTCGCGGTCAGCGGCGACCGCCTGCTGGTGGGTGCGCCAGCCGGCAGTGTGTCTGGAAACCCTGCTCTCAGTGGTTCAGCCGTCTTTCTGAACCGCTTGTCTGGAGCCAAAACGGCCCAATTCAATCTCAATGCCCCCGTTGCCAACGACCGCTTTGGTGCCGCCGTTGCCATCAGCGGCAGTCTGGCCGCCATCGGCGCGCCCGGCCGTGACACGGATGGCTTCACCGACAGCGGCGTTGTGCTCCTGCTTGATGCGGCCAATGACAGCAGCCCCGTGATAGCCACTCTGAAAAGCCCAGTCGATCAGTTCTTTACTGATTTTGGGGCCTCTGTTGCCATCACACGCGAGACGGTCCTCGTCGGCTCGCCAGCTTTCAACGGATTCTATGACGACATTGGCCGCATCGACGCTTTCACGACCAGCGGAACCTTCTTGCGCGAGTTTGAGAACCCTCACTTTCAAAGTCTCCACCGCCGCCAGCAGGGACGCGCCCTGGCTGCTTCAGGTTGGCTGGCCACCTGCGGCATCAAGTTGCTCTCCAACACCGATGGCATGGCCGTGCTTCAGGACATTCGCGGTAGCCGCACCTACGTGGAACTGGCTCCCCACACGGACGATCAGGCGCAGAACTTTGGCTGCTCCGTCGCCATGGATGACCAAACCATTGTCATCGGCGATGACGCGCAGTCCGTCTCCGCCTCTCCCCTCACCACCGGCGCCGTTTGGGTGCTCCGCCAGCCGCGTCAGCCGATGCAGGACGGCGTGCTGTTTGCGAAAACCGGCGATGCCGCGCCCGGTCTGTTCAACATTCAATACACGGGATTTTCTGAGATGTCCACGACCGAGAGCCTCAGCAACATCGCCATGTTTCGGGCCTCACTGAAAGGCCAGGGCGTCACCACCGGCAACAACAGCGCCGTGTTCAACAACTGGACCGGATCCTTGCAGGAGTTGCTCCTGCGGAAAGGCTCCACGGCGTTGGGCAGTGTCAGTGCCTTCGGCAAAACCTATTTCAGCAGTGGCACCACCATTCGACCCATGCTGCCAGCGACTATCGGTGGCAAAGCCCATGTCCTGCGTGATACCGGCAGCACCCTTGAAACCGATGTCCAAATAGGCGCCACACCTGCCAACCCTTCCTGGGGAGGCGCCATCTCCGCCATCAACGCGTCCACCACCGGCACGGACGCCGCCACCACCCTCCTGGTTTATACGGCCAAAGCGGGCGTCAACGGTGCCGACACCGCCAACGACTCACGCATCGCCTCCTACAACTCGGCGGATGGTGCGCACAAAGACATCATCCGGGAAGGTGACACCAGCCCGGACATGACGCGGAAGTACGGTCAAATCCTGCCCCGCATCGCCGCGGCCAAGGATCACTTCGTCTTCGCCTGCGCGCTGAGTGGCGACACCACGGGAAACGCCGCTCTGGTCTTGAAAAAGACGGCCACGACCGCAACCATCATTGCCCAGAAGGGCCAACCCGTGGCGGGTCTCTCGGCACCGATTTCCAGTTTTATGGGTGAAGGCGTCAACCGCGATGGCAGCGTGGTTTACCGAGCCCTGCTCGCAGGCGGCACGGAGTGCCTGCTGCTCAAGCTTCACAACGGTGGAACTGCCCGCGTTGCCATCAAAGGCGACCTCGCCCCCGGTGCCGGATCCGGTGTGACTTATGTCAGCTTCCCGCGCTTTTTTATTGGTCCCAACAACACCGTCCTCTTCATGGCCCGTCTCAAGGGAACAGGTGTCAACAGCTCAAACGATGTGGGCGTCTGGTTGAAGACCAACTCCGCCACTCACCTCCTCATGCGTGAGGGCAGTTCCGCGCGCGACTGCGGCAGCGCGCTCATCGCTACTATCAGCAGCGTGGAGTTGGGCACCGTCAGCGGCGCCTATGCGATCAACGCCACGCTTACCGGTTCAACGGCCCAGAATCAGGCGGCATTTTTTGGTGATGCCACCGCCAACACCCCAGCCTTGCTCGCACCTCAACTCAATCTCCGCAAAGGTGCGTGGATTGAAAAAACGGGGGGTCAGCGCATCACCGGCGTCACCATGGGGACCCATCATGTGGAGGCCAGCGGCAGCGGCAGCACCGGTCGCGCCCGCCTCGTGAACAGCACCTCCGCTCTGATGACCGTCAAATACAGCGACAATGTCTCCGAGCTGAGAATCCAGCGCCCATGACTTCTGAAGCCCACGCTACTTCACGCCAAGGATAAAATCGACCAACTCCTGACACTCGAAGAAAGACGGCCCCACCTTGTGTCCTTCACTGGGAACGACCTTCACGCGAAATGATCCGCCCGCCGCCTCGTAACGCTCTTTGAGGATCTGCGTGTTCAAAGCATACGGCACCACCACATCGTTATCCCCATGCACAGCGAACATCGGCACCTGGTTCGCAGCGAGACCGGCGAGGTTATCGATGGGATTGAACTCCGCCAGCCGCGCCACAAGTTCCGCCTCAGGTAGTGCGTAGTCCGCGAGCGTATGTTCCTTCGAGTTCTTCAGCGGCCAGCTTACCAGATTGCACACCGGATAAATGCCCACCCAAGCCTTCACCTTGTCCGGATTCCGAAACGCCCAAGCGAGCGTCATCATGCCACCGCGACTTTGTCCAAGCAGAATCGGCTTGGAAGAAAAGCCACGCTTCACCATGGCATCGTAGAAGAGCGAGAACTTCGCCGAACTCGCCGGCGCCCCACGCACTTCACCCAGATCAAAGCCCGCAAGACTGATTCCTGCCTTCATGAAGGCCTCAAAATACATCGGTCTTCCCGCCAGCGAGACCCCACCCTTCAAAGTCGGCGCATACCAAACCCACGGCTTGCCCTCCGCAGCCTTTGGCGCGGCATAGAGCACGGCCTTGTGGCCTTCGACCTCGAAGATTTCAGCTTTGCTTGGAGAAGGCTCCAGCGCCAGCAAGGGCAGCGCGAAGACGGTGGTCATGAAGGTGAATAATCGCATGGCGATACATTCAACGTGCCCCGCACGGTCCTCCATGCGGCATTCTTCAAATGAACTTCACCCACAGCAAACACTCCCTGAGTGACCTCATCCTTTCAGCGCCCTCAAAGCCTACCTCCCCGCCACCTTCGGAGCCGGCTCCAGCACATCGAGTTCGTGGATGGACCAGTAGGTGCCTTTGGTGCTGCCGGTGTCGGTGATGCGGATGAATTTGGCCTTGGCGGGCTTGGGGAAGAAGAAGTCGGTGGCGCTGACTTTTTCGCTCTGGCCTTCGAGGATGGGTTTGTCCCAGGTTTGGCCGTCTTGCGAGACTTCGATTTTCCAGCCGCGTGGCCAGTCATTGCGCGAGTTGGCGGTGTCGAGAGTCAGACCGGCGATGTTGGTGGCTTGCGGCAGTTCGATCCGCACCCACATGCCGGGCGTTTGCGAGGTATGCGTGTCCCAGCGGGTTTCGGGATTGCCGTCGATGGCTTTGGCAAGATCCTTAGCGTTGTGGCTGGCGGTGAGCTTCCATGCGCTGCGGTTTTCCAGCGGGAGCTGCGGACCGGTGCGCTTGAGTTCTTCGATGGTCCACGGCGTGGTGCGCGAGGCGAGTTCCTGGCGAAGTTTGGCGACTTCCTGCTTGGTGATGAAGCGGCCGTTGTTGCCAAAGCTCTTGCGCACGTAGCTGGCGATGTCAGCGAGCCATTCGTCGGGGTTGTTGGCCATCGGAATCATCTGCGCCTGATAGGTTTTGCCGTTCACCGGGCCGCTGAGGCCGTGGAGGAGCACGCGGAGGACTTGATCGCCCTGCACGACGGTCTTCGAGGCCGCGAGCGCCGGGGCGAGCGTCATGCCGGGTGCGAGTCCATCAATGGCGGTGCCTTTGCCATCGAGACCGTGGCAGGTGAAGCACAGCTCCTGGTAAATGGCCTGACCGCGACGCATCTGGTCCTTCTGCGCGTTGCTGAACTCACGCGGGAAGCTGATCTGGCTGTTGAGCATCTGCCCAGCCATCTCTTTGACGCCTTTCGACGGTGTGCCGAGCGCCGTGAGGTTGATGAGCTTCGCGTGGTCCTTCCACTTCATCTGCTTCGCGGTTAGCAGTGCCTGGATGACGACCGTGGGATCGCTGTCCTTCGTCAAAGCGGTGACATCAGCCACGAGCGTCTCATCGGTGAGCGATTCGCTAGCGCGGATGGCGACACGGCGCAGCACAGGCGAGCTGTCCTTCAAAGCGGCACGCACGAGGTCGCTGGTGAGCGCACCGAGACCTTCGAGCGTCCACAGCGCGTGGATGCGGGCGAGGTCGCTGCTGTTTTTCTGAAGCATCGCGATGAGCGCGGGCGCGACGCTTTTGTCCTGCTTCAAGACGAGCAGCTTCTGCGCGGTGTCGCGATGCCAGCCGTTCGGATGCGCGAGCGCCTCCACGAGTTGCGCGGACGTGGCGTCGAGCAGTTTCGGTGCGGGCACGGGCTTCGTCGTGTCATGCACGAGCCGCCACACGCGGCCTCGGTTGATGATCTTGTCCATGCTGTGCTGCAGGATCACTTTGCGCAGGTAGCTGCCTTCTTTGGTCCAATTGCCCTCCTGGATGATGCCGCGATACATGTCGCAGATGAAGAGCGTGCCATCGGGCGCGGTTTTCATATCGACGGGGCGGAAGCACGCGTCCGTGCTGCGGAGGAACTCGCTCTGCGGATGCGGATTGTGCAGAATGGTGATACCGTCCTTCACCTCGATGCTCGTGCGGCGCACGAGACGACCCACAGGCTCGCCAAAGAAGAGATTGCCACGCAGCTCGGCGGGCAACTGATCGCCTCGGAAGATCTCGCCACCGCAGGTCGCAGTGAAATGGTTCAGCGTGTCGTCCTCGCGCGACTTGGCAGGGCCGCCTTGATAATCACGCAGACCCATCGCCGGCCACACGACCTCAAAGCCGGGCTCGAACTGCCCGCGGGCGAGCGATTGACCATAGAGGATGTGGTTTTGGAAATTGAGCGGGCCTTTCTCGCCGCCCGCGTTCACCACCCAGAACTTGCCCTCATCATCCTGCGTCGCGCCCCACTGGCCGCCATTGCCGGGAATGTCCTGCTTGAAGAGCTGGCCGTCCTTCCAGCGCAGGCGGTAATTGTTCACCGCGGTGTAGATCCAGTTGTCGAGCGCCCACGTCATGCCGCTCGGCTGATGCTCCAGATTGCCTCCGCGCGGCCCGCCTTGATACACCGGCTTCTTTTCATCGCTCACGCCATCGCCGTTCGTGTCTTTGTAGAGGTGGATGTCGTTCGTGTCCGTCTCGCCGATCAGCACGCCATCGGCCAGCGGCAGCAGCAGGCGCGGCAGCTTCAGCTTGTCGGCAAAGACGCGATGCATGTCATATTGGCCATCGCCCTTGCTCGACCAATGTACGGACACGCGGCTCGTGCTGACTAGCTCGTCCGTGCCGTCGATGTCGCGCATGTAGCTGCTCATCTCCGCGACGTAGAGCCTGCCATTGCCATCGAAGGCGATGCAAGCCGGCTCCGTGATGTCCGGCTCGCTCAGGATCAGCTCCATGCGATACCCCGGCGGCAATTGGAAGGTCTTTTGCTCCTCCGCCGCCGTGAGCGCCTTCACCGGCGGCTTCGGCGGGAAGTCGGTGGCATCATCGGCCAGCAGGCGACCGAGAGAGAGGGCAGTGACGAGAGCGAGAGGGAGGAGTTTCATGACGGGGGCGGAATAGGTATCAAGGTATACCGTCGAAGCCGGTTCCTTCTTTGGTGACAGACTGCCAATCTTTGTTAAAATCCGGCCATGCCGCTGCCACGCCTTCAAGCCGACTTCTTTGCCCGGATCGCCGATCCGCAGGGCGTGCGGGCGATTTTCGAGCACATGCCCGGCGTGTTCTTTTTCATGAAGGACGACGAGGGGCGGCATATCGCGGCCAACAGCGCTACCTTTGAGCGTTTCGGCATCAAGAGCGAGCGCGAGCTCGTCGGTGCGATGGATGAGAAGTTCTTCCCGCCCGATGTGGCGAAGGCGTATCGCGACGACGACCAGAAAGTCATCCGCAGCGGCAAACCGCTCATCAACCGTATCGAAGTCTGGTATGACGAGCAGCGCAATTTGAGCTGGTTCCTCTGCACGAAGCTGCCCGTGCGCGACAAACGCGGCAAGGTCATCGGCGTCATGGGCATCACCCGCCGCGACGAGGACCGCCTGCGCCAACACGACGTGCGCGAGGTCACCGTGGCCGTGCAATACGCCCGCGAGTACTGCCACGAAGTCGTTACCACCGCCGAACTCGCCCGCGCCACAGGCGTCTCCGAGCGCCACCTGCATCGCAAACTCCGCATCGCGCTCGACATCAGCCCCTACGAGCTCCTGCTGCGCTCCCGCATCCAATCCGCCGCCGAAGCCCTGGCCAAAACCACGCTGCCCATCATCCAGATCGCCCTCGATCACGCCTTCTGCGATCAAAGCGCCTTCACCCAGCAATTCCGCAAGCGCACCGGCATGACGCCGAAGGAGTTCAGGCGACGGCATCAGGGGTAAGCTCGGCTCACGGCCCCGCAGGCAGCGCTTTGAGCCAGGCGAGGTTGAAGACGTAGTGATTGCGGCTGCTGATGAGCTGGAT
>CANETF010000053.1 GCA_947440575.1 Verrucomicrobiaceae bacterium | reverse complement strand
GTTGAGGGGGTCAGCGGACTCACACCTGAGGACAGAGTGCCGGAGAGTGTGTTGTTCCCCAAACTTTGAATGGCAGCACCCCGATCTCCCAAGGGTCCGCGGCCTTCGAAGTTGACGGAGCGTGAGAAGATGAAGCCTCCAGCCGTTCCGTCAAGAACGAGCGATCCACCACCGAATCCGATGAGGTTGCCGTTCGATGGCGTGTTGTTGGTGGTCAAGATGGAAACGGTGCCAGTCCCTCCCAGTGCCGCCTCACTGTTGATGATGAGGCTACCATTGCGGATGCTGGTGGCCCCCGTGTAGCTGTTTGAAGCATTGGTCAACCGAACCGAGCCACCACCCGTTTTGGTCAAACCGTTCGTCCCCGCCAGGATGCTGTTGATCACACTGCTCGTTCCCAAGTCCGCCTGTAGGCCACCAGCTCCGAGTGTGAGTGTGCCACTGCTGAGCGTGTAGTTGTTTTTGAAGCTCACCAGATTGGCCGTGCTGCTCCCACCCAAGGTCAGGATGCTTGGATTCAGCAAGGAACCTGGATTGGGAATGACAAATGGAAGGATGGCAGTGTCAGCAATAGTCGGAGCCGCCGAGGACCAATTGGCTACGTCATCCCAGTTGAAGTCGGTTGCGTTACCCGCTGTCCATGTCTGATCCGCCGCCTGCAAAGGCTGCCCAATTTGCCAAACAGCCATTAAGACTGCGAGTGCCCCGCCAAGGGGTTTCCGATGACGACGGAAGGTTTGAAGTGTGCTCATGGATGATTGCTGCTGCGGTGGGGTGAGTGAACGTGAAGACGCCTTCGGTTGCGGGGTTCGGTTGAATAGAAACATAAGGCGGAGCTTCGGCTGGAAAGGTTGACTGACACTGAGTGCCAGTGGTGGCTGGCGGATGACTGATCGAAACACAATTCGACTTTAATCGAATTATTATCCATTTGAGCAGTGAGAGCGTTGCGCGTCAAAACTAATTTTCGATTTCGATGATTTTTTTGTGCAACAAAAGCAAAGTTTTTCGATTGAGTGGGTCCTTTTGGTCATTCCCAGGAATGAAAAGTGTGGTTATTATATCAAAGTCGGGCGTTTGGTTGGCTTCCGGGGAGGAACTTTCTCGAATTTTCGGGATTCGTTGTGGCACGGGTGCCATCAGAGTTGATTTGTGATGCTGCCAACCTCTTTCGGTGCGGTTCGCACCCTGGATTCTTTAGCTTCGGGTCCAATTGATTTGACGCGGAATCCTTGATTCTAAAAGGTTTCAACGTTGCTGGAATCGTCGGTTACTTAAAGTGAAAAACCTCGTTCAAAAAATCCTGTTTGGTCAGGGCGCCGTTTTCGCTGAGAACAATCTTGTGTCGTTGGCACCATGCAATCACTGAAGGCCGATGCCCCGGACTGGCTTTGCCGTCTGAAAAGCCCGCTGATTCCCTGAATAACGGGAGACAAGGCGCATGCGGCTGCTAGCGGTCTTTGCGCAGGAAGATGCGGATGCCGTCGATTTCTCCCGCCAGCGTGTAATGGGTGTTGATGTGCTCAGCCAAGGCTGGAAAGGTCTCATAACCCAAGGTGGCACGATTTGTGAAGATGAAGGAACCAGGGGCAACCGCGTCAACAAAGACGGGCGGATTCGAGCGTTTCAGGTCGGCCAGGTAAAGGTCTTCAAAATAGTCCGGCACCAACTCCATCCAGCTCGACACCGAGACTCCCTCGGTCTTCACATTCCAAAGGTATTCCAGAGCCTGATCGCTGGTAGCCTTCCAGAGCCCTGTCTCCGCGTGGAATTGGTGCATCCAACCCCAAAGGCCAAGGGCCTCGCCGGGGGAGGCATGCGCCAGAATGGCCTCGGAGACTTTACTGCGAGGTGCCTTCAAGAATTCGCTGACTAGTCCGCGGACGGGGATCAACTGGGGAGAGAAAAAGTGCTCTGAGACCTGAACACACAAACCCACAGCCAGCCACGCAGCGAGTGCAAAAGAAAGGGGCTTTGATGATTCGGGATTCAATGCAGCCGAAGCATCCGCCTCCGCAGGCAATGACATCCGAGGCGCGAGAGCAGCACTGCAAGCGGCAAAAGCCCAGCCAACCACAGGAAAGAGCACAAAAAGAAAATAGTGCGGAAAGGGCCGCCCCGGGGCCAGCGCTGTGTAAATGGCAACCGGTAAAAGAGTTGAGGAAAAAATCAGCATTCGACGATTGGCGGTCGGCATGGGCCGCCCAAAACCCAACCAGGCGAAGCTGAGCGTTCCCAAAACACCGAGGGCAAGCATGGCATGAAACAAGGTCACAAAACGGGCCATGTACGGGCGGAGATTGGGCAGGTTCTCGATGATGCTGCCCAGTGAGACACCGCTACCAGCATAGCCCAGGTTCATGGCGATGTAGGACTGCCAGAAATGTTCAAACTGACCTGTCGCTGCAGCCGACCCTGCCACCAGCGCTGGGGCGGTCAGACCGCCGAGCGTAAGCCAGCCACACCAGCCTAGCCGGCGGGGCCAGGATTCGCTGCGCCGTAGCAGGAAGACATAGCAAAAGAAGGTGATCGTCAGGGCCAGCACACTGCCCTGAAGTTTTGCAAAAGGAATCGCACCCAGCACAAAGCCCGCTAACCAGGCGGTTCCCGAAGGCCACCGAGCCGAATCCGGCAGACGCAGGGCCAGATAGGAAGCAACGAGCAGGAGCAGGACCGGCATGTGCTCCCCGCTGTAGTGGGTAAAGTCTCCATTGGTGGTCAATGCCCAAAAAGTCGCCGCAGCTAGCGTGGCCATTCGGGCAAGTGAGGCATGGGCGAAGCGACGGCAGGTGGCGTAGAAGACGGAGAGGCAGACCACGGCAAGGATCATGGCCATGACCCGGGAAGTGGCATAGGTGTCCTCGAACCCAAGCAAAGCAGGAATCAGACGTGGATAGGTGTTGAAGGGTCCAGAGGTTCCAGCCGTAATCGACCGCCAATAAACCGGATCATGGGCCAGAGTGAGGCTTTGGCTGATGTAGCCTGACTCATCCGGATTGAGATGCTCTGGGAAATAGAAGACCTGCCAACGAAACGCCAGCATGAGCAGCGCCAAACTCGAAAGGAAAACCAGGTCAGATCTGAACCGTTGAGGGGAGCGTGGAGCGACTGCCGGCAGCAAACACAAGGCAAGTGCGGCAAGGTAGGTCAGCACACAGACGATGCCGTAACGCCATGGCGAGGCATCCAGCCAGACAAGCCAGTCAATCATGATATCTCTCCTCCTTGGCGCGTGCGCAACGCCGCTGCGGCAAAGCTAAAGTTGGTAACCGGCTTCGAGTGCATCCCGGTAAAACATGCGAACCGTGTCGAGCGACAGTTCCGTCGTGTCCTTGGACCAGAGCTGGAGGGCTTTTTGAAGAAGATCATGAGTGACAGTGATGATATGAGCCCCACAGGTGTCCGCATGGCGAATATTCAAGACTTCGCGGCAGCTGGCCCATAGAAGCTGAGCCTGGGGGCGTTCATGAAGCTCAGCGAGGCTTGCTTTCATGACTTCAATGGGATCGCGGCCCGTGTCAGCAATGCGTCCGCCAAAGACCGAGACAACGGCCGGAAGCTCCGGGTGCAGACTCTTCGCAACGCCAGCCACCTGATCCCGCGTCAGGATCGCTGTGACGTTCAGCTTGACACCTTCCTGTGCCAAATCGGCGATCAAGGGCACGGTGGACACTCCAAGACTATTAGTGACCGGAATTTTGACGTACACGTTGCCCTGCCAAGATGCGATCTTCAATGCTTGACGACGCATTTCAGGAAGTTCATCGGAAAACACCTCAAATGAAATCGGTTTGGCCGACACCGTCTCCAAAACTTCTCGCGCAAAGGCCTCATAGTCGGCGACGCCGGCTTTTCTCATTAGGGTCGGATTGGTCGTCAATCCTTTGATGAGGGGATCGTGATAATGCGCCAATAGGTCGTTCTTACTGGCACCATCGGCGAAAATCTGGACCCGTAGATCTGAGAGTGCGTTCATATCCCGGAATAATTGGTTAAAAGAATAAGCTTAGCAGCTTCGGACAGATTGGAAACGGTAAAATCTGGCATGCTGCGTAAGCCCTCGGCATAACCACATTCGACAAAATAGGTCGTACAGCCTGCTGAGCGCCCACACTCCACATCTTTCCAGCGATCACCCACCATGAAACTGGAATTCAGGTCTACCTGATGTTCGATCGCCGCCCGGAGCAGCATCCCAGGCGCAGGTTTGAGAAAATCAGAGGGCTCTCCGGCATCATAGCACACTTCGATGGCATCTAGTGGAAGCAATCGGCGGAGTTCCTTGTGCATCGCTTCAACCACCTCTCGGTCTTGGGTTCCCCTACCCACGTCCGGTTGGTTGGTCACGACAATCAGGAGGAATCCGGCGGCATGCAGGTCCATGCAAGCCTGAATCACGCCGGGAAGCAATTCGAAGGCGTCCAGTGTTTCTGGGGGATAGGGTTTGCCCGCAACGATCCGGGTCCGGTTCAACACACCATCACGATCCAGAAACACAGCACGCCGACCAGATGCGGTATGCATCAAACGCTCTCCCATTTTGTCTGCGCCTGTTTGAGTTTCGGGTGAGACACCAGAAGATGCCAGATCACTGCCTGAAAAGCCTCTGCATGAGGGGTAACATTTTCTGGATTGACAGTCGGAACAATCACACAAGCGTCCGCAACGGTGGCCGTGTAACCGCCGTCACGCCCGGTGATCCCCAAGATCAAGGCGCCTTGCTTCTGTGCAAACTGCAAGGCAAGAACCAGATTGGGGCTGACATTTTTCTCCAAATTACCGCCCCCAACGGAGAGGACGAGGAGCCCGTCCGACGAAGTCAGCCTGCTACCACGCAGCCACTCAGCAAACACAGTGGACCATCCCTCGTCATTGGTTCGAGCCGTCAATTCGGAGATGTTGTCAGTGGGGGCATAGGCTTCAAAACCCGCAATTTTACGGAAATCATTCACCGCATGAGAAGCGTTTGCCGCACTGCCTCCCACCCCCAGGACAAACAGTCTGCCGCCTCGGGAACGGAGTTCGACAAGGCACCGAACCAACTTCCCAATCTCGCTCCTGTCCAGTTTTTCGATGATCTCAATGGTTTCGTGGAGGTGCTGGTCGATGGGGTCCATAGGATTCAACTCGGGAAAACGGAATTCTGGGCGATCATAATGGGACTGGCACCGAGGGCAATCCTTTTCCCCAGCACCATTCAGAAATAGCCTTGCCAAGTATTTTTGAACTGTCAGACTGCTCACCCAGCCAGCCCCAGTGATCCATGAAACCATGACAGGGGGAACTGGCAACAAAGACTTCTTACACCATGGAAACTGTTCTCGTCACCGGCGGCGCCGGATATAAAGGTTGTATTCTCATCCCCAAACTACTAGCCGCTGGCTATTCGGTGGTTGTCTACGACTTGATGCTATTCGGCGGCGAAGGCTTGCCATCCAACCCCAATTTAAGGGTGATTCGTGGCGACATTCGGGATACCGCAGCCTATTCAGAGGCAGTCGCTGGCTGCGACTATGTCATTCATATGGCCTGCATCTCCAATGATCCAAGTTTTGACCTCGATCCCTCCCTCAGCCGGACCATCAACTACGAATGTTTTGAGCCACTGGTGGTGGCCAGCAAATCGGCGGGCGTAAAACGCTTTGTCTACGTCTCCAGTAGCTCAGTCTATGGCGTCAGTGATGAGCCCGACGTAACCGAGGAACATCCTTTGGTGCCCCTGACGGACTACAATAAATATAAGGGCATGTGTGAACCGTTGCTCTTCAAGCACCAGTCGCCAGACTTCGTATGCGTCACCATTCGCCCTGCCACCGTCTGCGGCTTCTCCCCCCGGATGCGCTTTGATCTCACCGTCAACATCTTGACCAACCACGCCTACCACCGAGGTCTAATCACCGTCTTCGGCGGGGATCAGCAACGCCCGAACATACACATCGACGACGTCTGCGAGTTGTATGTGGAACTGCTGTCGATGCCGGCCGATAAAATCGCTGGTGAGATTTTCAATGCCGGATTCGAAAATCAAACGGTCAATGATTTGGCAGAGATTACTCAGAAAATCGTCGGCGAAGAGTTTCCTGATCGGCCTGCCATCCGCATTGAACGCACGACGTCGAACGATCCGCGCTCCTACCGAATCACCTCACGCAAAATCGCGGAGAAATTGGGCTGGACGCCAAAGCGAAACATTGAGGATGCTGTCAGGGATCTTTGTCAGGCCTTCAGAACCAACCAATTCCCGGGCAATACTCTGACCGATGAGTCATTTGTGAACGTCAAAACGGTACAAAAGCTCGGACTCCAATGAACGAACCACCTCTTGCCGTAGTGACCGGAGGTGCGGGCTTCATCGGCAGCCACATGGTGGACCTGCTGCTCCAAGAAGGTCTAAAAGTCCATGTCATTGACAATCTTGTCGGTGGTCGGCTCGACAATTTGGCGCATCATCAAAGCCATCCCCGTCTGCGAGTCGACACCCGGGACATTTGCAGCCTTGCGCCTTCAGATGCTCTGTTTTCAAGGGCATCTTATGTCTTCCACTTTGCCGGTATCGGAGACATTGTGCCGTCCATCGACAGGCCGACGGACTACATGCAAACGAATGTAATGGGAACAGTCAAGGTGCTTGAGGCCGCCCGCCACGCTGGTATCAACAAATTGGTTTACGCCGCCTCCTCATCCTGTTACGGACTCGCAGCAGTGCCCACTTCCGAAGCCGCGCCAATTGCCGCTGAGTATCCTTATGCACTTAGCAAATGGATGGGAGAACAGGCGGTGCTACACTGGGGAAAAGTTTACCAGCTCCCCGTCAACTCGATCCGGATCTTCAACGCCTACGGAACCCGCTCCAAAACTTCTGGAGCTTACGGCGCCGTCTTCGGAGTTTTCTTGGCTCAAAAGCTTGCCGAAAAACCCTTCACCGTCGTCGGAGACGGCACCCAACGCCGTGACTTTCTATATGTGACGGATATCGCACGTGCCTTTTTCTTGGCTGCTACGACGAACCGCGTGAATGAAATCTACAATCTTGGTGCAGGCGATCCACAACCAGTCAACCGCTTGGTCGAACTCCTCGGCGGGCCGGTCATCCACCTTCCCAAACGCCCAGGCGAACCAGATTGCACTTGGGCTGACATCTCAAAAATCAAAAGCCATCTGGGCTGGAAGCAGCAAGTTTCCTTTGAGCGTGGCGTTGAAGAAATGCTGCAAAACATCGATTATTGGCGCCAGGCACCCGTTTGGGATGAGTCTTCAATCGAACAGGCAACTAAAACCTGGTTCACCTTCCTCGCCGGAAAAACTGCATGAGCACAGACGCAATACATGACGATTTCAGGCGCAAGATCAAAACCCGCGACCAGCTTCGGGAGGCGATCGGCACTCTGCCCCGCGCGAGAAAAGTGATCCTCTGCCATGGCACCTTCGATTTGGTGCATCCCGGCCACATCCGACATTTGATGTACGCCAAAAGCAAGGCGGACTTGCTGGTTGCCAGCCTTACCTCAGATGCCCATATCAACAAGGCAAGTTTCCGCCCTTTCGTACCTCAGGATTTACGGGCGATGAATCTCGCCGCACTCGAATGCGTTGACTATGTCATCATTGATGACAATGCGACACCGATAGAGAATCTCAAATTCCTCCAGCCTGACTTTTTCGCCAAGGGATACGAATACTCCGCAGAGGGCATTCATCCCAAGACCCGCGAAGAAATGGCAGCCATCGAAAGCTATGGCGGACAAGTTCTCTTCACTCCCGGTGACCTCGTATTGTCATCATCCGCCATCATTGAGGCCACACCGCCCAATCTCGCGATGGAAAAACTCCTCGCATTGCTGCATTCCGAAGGCCTCGAATTCAACGACTTGCGCACTGCTTTGGCCAAATTGAGAGGAATCAAGGTGCATGTCGTCGGCGATACCATCGTCGATTCCTACACTTATTGCTCGCTGATCGGTGGCACCGCCAAAACGCCGACTTTTAGCGTCAAATACGAACGGCAGGTTGATTTCTCTGGCGGCGCAGCAGTAGTCGCGATGCACCTGAAGAAGGCAGGTGCCGACGTTCTCTTTTCAACCGTTCTTGGAGACGATCCCTTGAAGGATTTCGTGCTCAACGAGCTCGAAGCAGCTGGCGTCGAATGTCAACCGTTCATCGACCCATCTCGGCCAACCACCCAAAAGAATGCCTTCATCACCAATGGCTATCGCATGCTCAAGGTAGATAAACTGGACAATCGTCCGATCTCCGAAGCTGCCATTGAACTGTTGAAACGTCAATTGTCCACTTGGCCAGCTGATGCCGTCGTGTTTAGCGATTTTCGACACGGCATCTTCAACAAGTTGACGATTCCGACACTCTCTTCAGCCATCCCAGCGAACGCTATGCGAGTGGCCGACAGCCAAGTGTCCAATCGTTGGGGCAACATCTTGGAGTTTCAAAACTTTGATCTGATCACTCCGAATGAACGTGAAGCGAGGTTCTCACTGGGCGATCAAGATTCCACAATCCGTCCGTTAGCCTTGGATCTCTACAAGAAAGCTGGCTGCAAACTTCTCATCCTAAAGCTGGGCGAACGCGGACTTTTGGCCTATCGAGCGCCGAACCCGGAAGTTCGATCCTTTTTCACAGTAGACACATTTACGGACAAGGTCGTCGACGCGGTGGGAGCTGGCGACGCCCTCCTGTCCTACTCTACATTGACCTATCGTGCCACACAGTCCACCGTTCTCGCTTCGATTCTCGGCGCATTGGCCGCCGCCGTGGCTTGCGAGCGCGACGGTAATGTACCGGTAGCGCCAGAAGATGTATTGAAAAAGATCAACTCCTTGGAAAAACGTTCCCGGTTTGAATGAGAATCCTGATCGTCGGCTTTGGAGTACAAGGAAAGAAAAGGCACCAGGTTGCCGGTAACTTGGTGGTTGGCATAGTCGATCCCGTGGCTGTGCAGGCACAGTTCAAAACCGTCGAGGAGGTTCCACTCGAAAGCTTTGATGCTGCCTACGTCTGTGTTCCGGACTCTGCCAAATGGCGAGTTCTGCACCATCTGCTATCCAAGGGCAAACACGTGCTGGTGGAAAAACCCCTTTGGCTAGAGCCTGCCGAGATCTTGGAATTGCAACAGCTCTCTCGCAAAAATCATGCGGCCTGCTACACCGCATACAATCACCGTTTCGAACCACACGTCGTGACGCTGAGGCGCCTGTTAGGCGAAGGCGTTTTGGGCAAACCCTATCTCGCTCGGTACTTTTATGGAAACGGCACCGCCCGTGATGTTCGCAATTCCGTTTGGAGAGACCGCGGACTGGGAGTCATCGCCGATCTGGGTTCCCACTTACTAGACCTCTCCGATTTCCTCTTTGGTCAAACCGAGTCCCCTCCTGAACTCTGGAGTTTCAATCGATTTGAAAACCAGGCACCTGACCATGCGTCGTTTGGGATAGCCGGTTCCCCAGCCCAGGAGATGTGTGTGACTTTTCTTTCCTGGCGCAACACATTTTCACTGGATGTATACGGAGAGTTGGGCAGCGCGCACATTCACGGACTTTGTAAATGGGGACCCAGCCTCCTCACCCTGCGCGGGCGGGTGTTGCCGAGCGGTCGCCCAACAGAGTCAGTCGAAACTCTAGAGATGCCGGATCCAACTTGGCAGATTGAGCAGGCGCATTTCCTCGGTCTTTGTGCACAAGGGAGTAACAACCTGGACAACGACCTCTTGATCCAGGGTCAGATTCATCAACTTGCCACAACCTTCATATCGTGATTGCCTTCGTCGGACTCTCTCATTTAGGCCTTGTCCATGCCTTGGCCACGGCAGCCAAGGGCTTCGAAGTGACGGGATTCGATCCAAACCCTATCTTGGTCGAAAATGTTCGCTGTGGTGACTTTCCTGTTTTTGAAACTGGTCTTCAAGAGTTGCTGTTCCATCATTCTGACCGAATTCACTTTACCTCCAATCCAGAGGACCTCAGTTCATGTGAGCTCGTTTTTCTTTCGCTTGATGTTCCAACAAACGATGACAACGAAAGTGAACTGGAACCACTACAGAGCTTGATCAGTTGGGCTTGGACCCATCTTTCCCCCACTGCCACATGCGTCGTTCTCAGCCAAGTGCCTCCTGGATTCACCCGTTCCCTATGGCTCAAAAAATCCGTCAGACATCTATTCGCCCAAGTGGAAACGCTGGTTTTTGGGAACGCCGTTAAGAGAGCTTTGGAGCCGGAACGCTTCATCGTTGGATGCGCAGACCCTCGGGACCCTCTTCCTTCGCTCTACACACAGTGGCTTTCGGCTTTTGACTGTCCAATCCTTCCTATGCGATTCGAGAGTGCCGAACTCGCCAAAATTTCGATCAATTGTTTTCTGGTTTCTTCAGTGACCACCGCCAACACCCTTGCGGAGATTTGCGAGCATACTGGTGCCGATTGGTCTGAGATTGCCCCTGCTTTGAGACTAGACAGAAGAATCGGCCCGCATGCCTACCTCACACCCGGTCTTGGCATTGCAGGCGGCAACCTGGAGCGTGATTTGGTCACAGTCCGTCAATTGGCCTCCCGGTACGGTAGCGATGCCAAAGTCGTCATGGCGTGGCAAAACAATAGCCGTTATCGGTCTGCTTGGGCCTTGCGCCAACTGCATCGTGTGGTTCTGCCTCGATGCAGTCATCCTCGAATTGCCGTCTGGGGCCTAACCTACAAAGCCGAAACCCATTCATTGAAAAACTCTCCCGCCATTGACCTGATTTCGGCCCTGGCACCTTTCAAAATCACAGCTTTTGATCCTGTGGCATCTGATAGCTCCATACACTCCGCAAACCTGGAATTGGCTCCGACAGCCTTGGCGGCGTGTCACAAAGCCGACGTTCTGATCGTGATGACCCCGTGGAAAGAATTCAGTCAGATTGATCCGTTGATGATTCAGGCTGAAATGTGCGGTCGCGTGATCATCGACCCTTTCGGAATCATCACCGCACCTGGCTTTACCCATCTTCAACTCGGACACTAATATGCTAGAACACCTTCAAAAACAAGCCTCAAAGCCGAACCGAGTGGTCATCCTTGGCTCCAAAGGCTTCCTCGCTCGCGCCCTAGTCGAACATTTGGCCTCCACCGGCATCGACTCTGTGGCCGTTGGCTCTTCCGAAATCGATCTGATTCTTCCAGACAGTGTGACCAAACTGGGCCAATTACTGCGCCGCGATGACTGTCTCGTGATCACTTCAGCCTTGACTCCCGACAAAGGACGTGACGTCGCCACCCTGATGAAAAACTTGGAGATGGCCCGCCATTTAGCGTCATTACTTGAAAATCAGGGCTGTAGTCAAGTAATCTACATCAGTTCAGATTCAGTTTATTCTGCCGAGGACAGTCTGATCCGTGAATCGTCCACCCGCCAAGCCTCAGACCTTTATAGCCTGATGCACATCGCACGAGAACAAATCCTCATCCAGGCCACCAGCAAATCTCAAACCCCACTTTGTATTGTATGCCCCTGTGCCATCTATGGAGCTGCAGATACCCACAATAGCTACGGCCCCAATCGTTTCTTCCGGACAGCACTCAAAGACAGCAAAATCACTCTGTTCGGCAACGGTGAGGAAATTCGCGACCACATCCTGGTAGAGGATGTCGCCCGCCTGATCGGATTGTGTATCGCTCACCGGAGCATCGGCATCCTCAATGCTGCCACGGGAGTCGCTCAAAGTTTTCACCAGGTAGCTGAATCAATCGCTGAAATTGTAGGCGCTGAAGTGACCATTGAGTGCCTGCCCAGGTCTGGCGCGATCACGCACCGACACTTTGATCCCACCCTTCGGATCAAAGCTTTCCCCGATTTTGATCTGACCCCACTAACAGTCGGACTCACCAAAATGCACCGTGAATTGACATCTACCTCAAACAAATAAGCCTTTCCGCCGGTCGCAAAAACTGTGTAGCATCCTCAAGCGAAATTGATTCAACGAATGAAAACTTATATCATACTCGGCGGCGGCGGCTCCTTTGGCATTCACACTGCCATGTATCTGCTCGCAAACGCAGAGCCCAAAAAAGTGATTTGTGTGGGTCGTAACCCTCAAAAACCCGAGCCATTCTCGTTGCGAGTCGGCGAGGGCGACCCGCGATACTCCTACCAGCAAATTCATCTGGTTCACGAGCAAGACAGACTCTTCGAGCTCTTTGATTCGGAGAAGCCTGAGGTTATCATTAGCTATGCCGCCCAGGGCGAGGGTGCAGTTTCCTGGAAAAAATCATGGCGATTCTTCGAAACCAACTGTGTTGCACTCACCCGTATGTGTGAAGACTTGATGAAACGCGATTACCTCGAACGTTTCATCCAGATCGGGACCAGCGAGTTGTACGGCTCCGTTGACTTCGCCGCGCGAGAAGACACCCCCATTAGGCCTACCAGTCCATATGCGGCATCGAAGGCAGCTTTTGACCTTTATCTGCTCTCAGTTGCGAATGTGCTGAAGTTCCGGATGAACATCATCAGGCCTTCCAATGCCTACTGCCCAGGACAGTTGCTCCATCGTGTTATACCGCGAGCGGTCCTCTGCGGGCTCACTGGCCAAAAGCTGCCACTTCAAGGGGGTGGTCGCGCGAAGAAATCCTATATCCATGCACGCGATCTTGCCCGCGCAATCCTAATGGTGTCGGACAAAGCACCTCTGGGGACTGTCTACAACGCCGGACCGCCACTGCCAATCTCCATACGCGATCTCGTTTCCAAAACAGCCGAAGCCTTAAAAATGCCATTCGAACAGTTGTGTGAGGTCACCGATGATCGTCTCGGCCAGGACGGCCAATATTGGCTCGATAGTAGCGCCATCAAACGCGATGTCGGCTGGGAGCCGCAAATCAGCTTGGAGGAAGGCCTTCAAGAAATGGTCGCTTGGGGAAACAAATATCGTGACGTCCTTCCCCAATACCCTACAGATTATGTCTTGCGCACCTGAATTTGCCCCTATGATAGTCCCTAACTTCAGCGCCATAGACGTCAAGGCTCGCTGCAAAAACTATAGGCGGCGGATACTGGACATTTCACAGACCGTCGGAGCTCTGCACATCGCGCCGTCCTTTTCTTGCCTGGAACTCGTTGCCACTTGCTACTTCGGTCTTCTCAAGCGCGGTGCCCATCCAGACACCACAGACACTTTCATCCTGTCTAAAGGACATGGATCGCTCGCACAATTTGCAGTCCTGGAAGATTTGGGGATCATACCCTCAGACTGGCTGGATCACTATTGCAAGCCTGGGTGGCCCTTGGCAACCCATCCCGACTACGGCACTCCAGGCATCGAGGCTTCCACTGGTTCACTCGGCCACGGGCTTGCTTTGGCTGTCGGAATGGCATATGGGGACAAACTTCGTGGACTCGAACGAACTATCTTCTTGGTGATGAGTGATGGCGAACTTCAGGAGGGCTCCGTATGGGAGGCCTTGATGACTGCACCCTCCTTGGGAATCCGCAATTTAGTGGCGCTCGTGGATTTAAACGATTTTCAGTCTCTTGGGCGAACCAGTATCACCCTTCCCAACTTCTATCCCATGCTCGACAAACTTCAAGCTTTTGGATGGACTGCCACGGAGGTTGACGGACATGACCCGGAGGCAATCTATGCGGCAGTCGAGGGACGTGATCACAACAAGCCGCAAGTGGTACTTGGGCGAACGATAAAGGGCAAAGGGGTGAGCTATATGGAAAATGTTCCCGTCTGGCATTACCGCTCTCCAAGTCCAGCAGAATACCAGCAGGCACTTCACGAGATTGAGGAGGTCGCATTATGAGGAACGCCTTCGCAGACGCCTTTTACGATTTGGCCCGTGAAGACGATCGTATCTGCCTCGTTGTCGCAGACATCACGGCAGCCGCCGGAGTAGCCTCTTTCCAAAAGGAGTATCCCAAACGCTTTGTTAATGTTGGCGTGGCTGAGCAAATGATGATCTCAATGTGCGCTGGTTTGGCTTTGAGAGGCTTTATTCCTTTTGCCTACACCATCGCTACTTTCACGATATATCGCCCATTTGAGCAGGTGCGAATTGATTGCTGTTATCAGAATTTGCCCGTTCGTTTAGTAGGTGTCGGTGGTGGCGTAAGTTACTCAACGCTTGGAGGAACCCACCATGCGCAGGAGGACATCGCGCTCATGTGCGCTCTGCCCAACATGTCTGTTTTGGCACCATGCGATCCCTTGGAAACTGCTCAGGTGACGCGAGCTTGCATTTCGGTTCCTGGCCCTGTCTATCTTCGCCTTGGTAAAGCGGGCGAACCCACGTTAACGGCTGACGCACCAGATCCTTTTTGTTTCGGCAAGATTCGCACGATTCGTCCAGGAACGGATGTGTGCATTTTAACCTACGGACCCATCACCAAAATGGCGTTTGATATAGCGGCACGCCTTGAGCACGAAAGGTCACTTGGCACATCGGTGGTTTCGGTTCATAGCCTGAAACCTTTGGACGAGGAAGGTATTCGTTCCGTTCTCAGCCGCTTCAAAACGGTTGTTGTCATCGAAGAGCATGCTCCCTATGGCGGCCTCGGGCCCCGTGTAAAGGCGTTGGCATGGGACTCCGGAGCCACCTGCCGATTGCAAACTTTTGCGCTGAAGGATGACTTCATCCATGTGTACGGCACCCATTTGGAGTTACTAAAAGCCCACGGCCTTGATTCCGAGACCCTCTTCCGCGAAATAGCATCCATCGCAAGCTAATAGTCCATGGCACATCTAGATTTCATTTCGGGAATTCACAAATCAACACCGAGGGATTACGTTCAGCGTGTGATTCAGTACGACAAGGCCGAGTGTGCCGCTGTGTCCAAAAGATTTGATCGTGACTACTTCGACGGTGACCGTCGGTATGGCTATGGGGGCTATCAATATGACGGTCGCTGGGTAGATTTTGCAGCGAAGTTGATTCAGCATTACGGGCTTAAAGATGGCGATTCGGTATTGGATATTGGTTGTGGAAAGGGGTTTCTTCTGAAAGATCTAAAGGCAGCCTTGCCAGGACTCAATGTAGCCGGCTTGGACATTTCTGAGTATGCTATCACCCACGCCGAAGCCGAGATCCGAGAATTTGTTCAAAGCGGTGACGCTGTTTGCCTGCCTTATCCCGATCAGAGTTTTGATCTTGTTTTGTCAATCAACACATTGCACAACCTGAGGTTACCACACCTAATGGCCGCCTTCCAGGAAATAGACAGAGTCGGAAGAAGGGACAAGTTTGTGGTAATGGACTCCTACAGAAATGAGCGAGAGAAAGTAAACCTAATGTATTGGCAATTGACCTGCGAGGCTTTTTTCACTCCCGAAGAATGGGCGTGGATATTCAAAATGGTGGGATATAAAGGTGATCACGATTTGATTTTTTTTGAATGATGCACGACCTAATCGACCCATCAGCTAAGAACACTCGGGAACCACAGTATCAACGCTGTGTAGAATTGCAGAAGCATGGTTTGACGCCATTGGGCATGATGACCAACCAAGCTTGGCAAGATGATCCCAAGCATCTACTATTCACCTTATCCCGATACAAGTTTGTTGCGAAGATGTTTCGCGATTTTGAAAGTGTACTCGAAGTCGGCTGCGCCGATGCGTTTGGCACACGAATCGTCGTTCAGGAGACTCACACCCTTACGGCCGTCGATTTCGACCCGGTTTTTGTAGACGACGTCAATAGTCGAATGGATTCGAAGTGGCCATTTCAATGTTTCACCCATGACATCCTTTCTGGGCCAGTCCCTGGGTGCTTTGATGGTGCCTATGCCTTGGATGTGCTTGAACATATTCCTCCAACCTCTGAAGACGATTTCATCACCAATATAGCTGCGTCCCTGCCGTCTCATGGCGTTCTTATCATTGGTTCCCCGTCCATCGAATCACAGGTCTATGCCTCTGAAGCCAGTAAGGCTGGGCATGTTAATTGCAAAAATGCAATTGGACTCCAGAGATTGATGAAGCGGCATTTTCATCAAGCTTTTGTATTCTCAATGAATGACGAGGTGGTCCACACTGGATATCACCCCATGGCACATTACTTGATGGCACTTTGCTGCGGAAAAAGAGCATCTCCATTGCCATGAATACTTGCTCTTCCCTTCCTACACTTCAGGATTCTTTAGACCTGTCTATCCTGGTGCCCTGCAAGAATGAACAAGACCATGTTATCGATACGCTCGAAACAATTGTCGCAGTTTTGTCGGAAATGACCTGGAGCTATGAAATCATCGTGGTTGACGACGGATCTACCGATGAGACCAGTTCCCGGGTGTTGTCCTACCAGCAAGACAACCCCTCTCTGCCGATCAGCCTCAAACAGAATTCCCGTAACCTTGGCTTATCCCGAACATTCGTCGACGGGGCGTTCGCAGCGCGCGGAATCCATTTTCGGTTGGTGTGCGGTGACAACGTTGAAAGCCGTGAAACACTTAGATCAATTATTAGTTGTTTAGGCAAAGCCGATCTCATTGTACCATACCATTCTGAACGTGCTGGCTCAGTTTTTCGTGGAATGCTGTCACACTTCTACACCTCTCTAGTCAATATTTTTAGCGGATACAATCTCAAATACTACAACGGTTGTGCGCTTTACCTCACTCACCACGTCAGGCGCTGGCACCCCTACTCGTTTGGGTTCGGCTTCCAAGCTGATCTGACCACGCGCCTATTAGATGAGGGAGCAACTTTCTTTGAAGTTCCAGTCATCGCTCAACGACGCGAAAAACAAGGGCCAGCATCTTACCTCAATCTTCGCAATCTAATATCGACCTCTCACACGCTATATGAAATATTGAGGCGTAGACTCAATCGAATCGTATTCGAGCGCGAACGATGACTTTAATACCCCACAATCGTCATCATGCCGCCTAACATGGCTGTTACTCCAAATGACAACAATCCTTACTACTATTTATCTGTTATCCATTACTTGGGTATTTCACGTCGCCCTTTGGCGAGTTTGGCTTCCCCAGAATCACACACGAGCGCTGCTTGTAATATTTGCCCTCGTTTTCGGAGTTTGGCTTTTAATGTTCGCTCCAAACTTAAGCTTGATTAGCGTCCTGCAAGTCATGACTCTTAGTATTCCGCTTTTCCTATGCTACGTGATCACGTACTCGGCAATCGAGGGTGACAGTCCTACCCTGAGTCTAATGAAGGGTCTGGCGGACCAGAAACATACTGGCCTCCCGAGAGAAGCAGTTTTTCGCTTTTTCCTGTCCCGCCCATTTGTCCAGTCGCGACTTGACGCTTTAGTTAGATCAGGACTTATCAAAATGGATGGCAAGCGTTTGGTGATTGCCGGAAAACCCTCCACCGCATTTAGATTTGTTTTGGGATTTCGGAAACTCTTCGGTTCTATCGCAAAAGGTGGCTAACTTGACTCCATTTCTTATTGTCGCCAGCCCGTTCGCTGCTCTTGTGGTGAACATGTTGAGCCAAGTCTTTCTGCTACGAAGAAGTGCGGGTGCACACTACATGCGGTCAATGTTGGCAGGCTTTTCGTCCGGGGCCATAGCACTCTGCATTGCCGAAATCTTTATTTCACCTCATCCACCTAGCTTGCTTGATTGCATTGCGGAATTCGCTGTCCGCACGCTTTCATACGGAGGGTTATCCTACTGTTACTTTCATTTTGTGAATCTAGGCCAATCTTCGATTCGAGTTCGAATCTACTCGGACCTCGCGGACAACCCATTGGGCCTTGAAATTGAAACATTAAAGCAAGCCTATAACGAGTCTACCTTGGTCGTATCTCGCCTCCAACGCCTAACCTCAAGCGGCGACATTATCGAACGCAATGGGATTTATTTTGTAGGCAAGTACAGATTGGTCGTGGTGGCTCGCATTCTCTTTTTTGCCAAACAATTGATCCTTGGCAAGAAGAGCGAGTTTAATTCCAAATGAGATCGTGAGAGCAACTTCGGTTCATTAGTTTAGACTTGGGGCTAGCACGCATTTGAGGATCATAACAAAAAATTGCCTCTACCGCGATAGCTTCTTCTTCAACCGCATCCACGTCGGCACATCAAGATCTTCGCCTTCCACCAACGAGGGCTCCGTATTCTTGAAACGTCCACGGCCTTCATCGCCGGCTTGGAACATATCCGAGTCGGGCGTAGCAGCGCTGCTTGATCCGCCAATCACATTGGCTAGCAAGCCACCGGTGTGACGAGCAGGCGCGGGTGCCGGTTCAGCCTGAGGCTCGCTCCGTTCACGGGCGGTAACGACAGGAGCAGCCTGAGGACGGGCCGTAGGCAGCGGCACCGAAGTCGTCTCAGCCATCGGCGCAACGACTTCAGGTTCGACTTCGTTTTCCTCTGCGGCCTCAGGGGTTTCTGACTCTTCAAAGGTCACTTCGTCAGGGATCTCAGCGTCCACTCGCACCGAACGCTCAATGACATGAGTGACCTCAGTCGTCACTTCCTTAAACACAGAGGTAGCAACCGGGGCAGTCGCAACCGCACTGGCAGCGGACGCCGCGAACAAATCGAACGCATCTGCTGCTGTCTTGGCTTTCGATGCATCGCCTTCCTCAGGCTCCGATGAACGAGGCAGTGGAGGCGGAGCACTCGTCTTAGCCGCGGGCTTCGGCGCAGGCTCATTGCTTGCAGGCACCTCCGGCTCCAACCGAATGGCTGTCTGCGCTTGGGAGTAACTTTGCAAAGCTTCAGCACCAAGGGAGCTGATCAGTGTCACGGCCACCGCGTCTCCCAGCTTCGGCTCCACCGCCACGCCAAACAAAATCTGCGTGTGGTCCGGCACGTTCCGGCCAATCTGCTTCATGATGCCTTCCACTTCCACCAGCGTCATGCCTTCGCCACCGGCGACATGAACTAGCAAATTCTTCGTGTGGTGCAGCAAACGGCCTTGATCAATGAGCGGACTCTTCAGCGCCTTCTTCAGCGCCTCTGCCCCCCGATTTTGACCCTTCGCTTCACCAAACCCAAACAAGCACCGTCCATTCGATGATGACAAAGCCGAGGTCAGATCGTCCAGCCCGAGCTTCACCAACCCGGGGGTGGAGATCATCGTTGAAACCGCCCGCAGACTCTGGGAGATCAATTGATCCGCCGCTCCAAAGGCTTTCTGAATCCCATCCTTCGGCAAAATCAATTCGCCCATGCGATTGTTTTCAAACAAGATCAGCGCGTCCGCCCGCTTCTGCAGCAATTCCAGCGCCTCTTCCGCCTGAGTGATACGACGGCGTCCCTCAAAACTGAACGGCATCGTTGCCACCACCAGCACAAGGGCTCCAGTGCTTTTGGCAATCTCCGCGATCACCGGCGCCGCACCCGATCCGGTGCCACCGCCAAGTCCCGCGCAAATGAAAATGATTTGATGTCCTGCCAGATTTTGCCGAATCACATCCCGGGAAAACAAGGCTGCCTCACGTCCGAGATCCGGATCACCGCCGGCCCCTACGCCGCGCATGAGTTCCGTGCCCAATTGCAGCTTCGTCGGTGCCATGGCATGGCCCAGCACCCGCACGTCGGTGTGCATGCAAACCAGACTCGCGTCGAGCGTGCGATCCAGCGTGATGCGGTCAAGGACATTGGAACCAGCGCCGCCGACTCCGATGATTGCGATGCTGATGGGTCCCTGCGAAATTGCAGGAGCGTCTGAGTGGCGGTGATATTCGACCATGGTGGTATAGGGCTGAGGGTGATGTGGGTTGGTGTGTGTGAAAAGGAACGGGCTCAGTATCGGGACAAGGATTTCAAGAAAACGGGATGACAGAGAGCATTTCGCTGACCTTGCGGCTCAGCCGGGCGAGGGGGGAAAGAAAGGGCTTCTCGCTGTCCAGGATCTGCGCGTACCGAATCAATCCAATGGGCGTGGAGTACTTCGGGTTCTCAAAGGTCGAAGTCACTCCGCTTACCGGAGCCGAACCCACCTTCGTCACCTTGACTCCAAACACATCCCGGGCCACCGCGTCAATCCCTTTCAGCAGACTCACTCCTCCCGTGAGATAAATCCCCGCGCCCAAATGCCCAATATGCGCCTCACAACGAACCTTGACCTGGTCAAAAATCTCTTGGGCACGCAAATACAGGATCTCATACATGAAGGCGCGCTCAATCTCGCCAATGACATGTCCTGTGTCGTCTTCCACCCGCAAAACGTCCCCACTATCGACGTCTTGATACAGCGTGCTGCCCTCTTCCACCTTGACCTTCTCTGCCCGCCCATTCGGAATCTGCAACGCCATGGCAATATCATTCGTCATGTGGTCACCTCCCAATGGAATGCAACCTGATGCTGTCAGCATGCCATCCCGATAAAGCACAAAATCCGCCGTGCCCGCACCAAAGTCGATCATCAACGCACCCTGGTTCTTGGCCTCCCGCGACAGCACCACCTGCGCTGCGGCAATCGGATTGAACACCACGTCTTCCACCTCCAGGGGAATCTCCCGCACACAACGAATGGCGTTTTGAATCCGGCCCCTCACACCGTGAATGATGTGGTAATCCGCCTCCAAGAACCTGGCCTCACGCCCGATCGGCTGTCGCACCGCTTCCTGGCCATCCACGATGTACTGCCGGGTCATGCTGTGCAAAAACACGTTCTGCTGCGGCACATTCACATTCCGAGCGATTTCCTTGGCCTCCTCCACATCATCTTCCGTGATCTCCGTCTGGTCTTCCGGCAAACGATAGCGCCCAATGTTGTTCAAGCTTTCAATGTGCGCTCCTGAAACCCCCAAAAACACGTTCCGAATCATCACATCACTGCGATCCTCCGCCCGGACCAAAGCGTCATTCAAACACGTTTGCACCTTGTCAAAATCCACGATTTCACCCTTCCGCACTCCCCGTGACGCTGCCTCACCCACGCCCAAAATTTTGATCGAGCCATCGCGCTTCGCTTCACCCACCACAACGCAAATCTTGTGAGTGCCGATTTCGAGTCCCGCGTAAATGGTGGTTTTGGCCATACAATGTGAAGTTAAAAATCAAAATCAACGCGCCGAAACCAGCTTCGGCTTCTGGCGAAAGGTCACGGGCACGTTGTCCCGAGGCAGCAAATTCAAAGTCGCAATCTTCCACCCCTTCTCCCGCGCCTCAATCATGACGCGGTCAAAACGCCCCAACTGCTTCGTGATCGCATCCGGCCCGAACGTCACCTGCATGCCATCATCAAAGTGCGCAACCAAGCCATACTTCGTTGGAATGTCGATGCTCACGAGCGACGGCATTCCCGACTCCACTCGCTTCTCGACCTCCGCCCGCAGCTTCAACGCCGCCTTGACCTGCAAATCCCGCACCCGCCTTCCAGCCTGCGCTTGACTCAATTCTTCAAAACGAATCACCGGCAGCAGCGTGTAATCCTTCAAAATCACATCGCACGGCATCGCCACACCCTCTTCATCCAATAGGCACCCAAACCCGCTCTTCATCGAGTGCAGACCCAAACGTTGGCACTCCAGCCAAGCCACCGGCCGACGCTGAACCACTGTCACCTCCATGTGACCCTTGTAATCACGCCGTGCCGACGCCGACTTCACCTGCGGCAGACTCTCCACTTTTCCGATGATCTCCTTCAAATCAATCCAAAGCGTGTCCATTCCCTCCACCAACCCCATCTCCCTCACCAACTTCTCCGGCTTCAGCGCACCCTCGGTAAAAATCGTCACTTCCTTTAGGCCGAATCGAGGATTCCGATACAGCGTCTGCCGCCACGTTGCGGCAACAAGAGCAACCAGCCCAAACCCCACCACCATCCATACCGCTAACCGAAATCCCGCACGCCGGAACGCAATGCGCTTCTGCTCGCGAATTTTCGGCGTCTCAGGCGCGTAATCCACCCCATGCCTGACCTTTCCAGACACAGCCTTGGCCGGTGAGCTTGCAGCACGCCGGGAAGTCTTGGACTTGGTAAAGGGAGCACGCATGAACGGAAAGCGAATTGTCAGAGCCAATGACAGCCACTAGAATTGTAGTTATGTAACCTTAACAATCAAAGCTTTTGAAGTTTATTTTCAGATTTTTTGATCCCCACCGTTTTCTAGCCTGCATTTCTCACACTTTTCGTCGCGAGGCGCAGCGCGAGGCATGCAGTGGCAAGGAAAGCGCAGATTTTAGTGGTGGGCTGTGTGAGTGCACACTGCCCGCCACTAAAATCAAGCCTGACGCCGCCAATGCGTGGCTCCCGCAAGCCGCAACAGACAAGTGTGAGAAATGCGGGCTAGCCCCTCTCCCCCCGATGTCCGCTGGACTTCCCAGTCCTCTGAACCATTGTCCCCAGCCCCCCGCCAGCCCATGAACCCACCCAATGCCCACCCTCTACACGCCAAGGATGTCCATCGGCGCTACCAGCTGGGCGGCCATGACCTCAACGTGCTGCGCGGCGTGGACCTCGAAGTGGATGCCGGAGAAAAAGTCTTTCTCTGCGGGGCTTCCGGCGCCGG
>CANETF010000052.1 GCA_947440575.1 Verrucomicrobiaceae bacterium | reverse complement strand
TTCCGGCGTTGCGGGATGCGGGGATTTGATTGATTTGCACCGCAGAGGTGGGATAGCCGCAGAGGGGGGCTAGTTCTCTGAAGAGTGCACGCCAGCGGCTTGCACCACGGGGCGCGCTGTTTGGAGGGGGCGCGCTGGCGGCTTGCACCACGGGGGTGCTTTGCTACTCGATGATGGGGTTGGGGGAGATGGGGGTGGCGATGGCTCCGGGATCCTGGGCGGCGTTTTTGGATTCGTTGGGGTGGAGGAGGCGGTAGAAGAGTTCGCCGATTTTGGAGCGTTTGACGCCTTCGGCGGGCGGCCTCTGTTCTTGTTTCATGAAGGTGCGCATGCGGTCGCCGAAGGGGGTTTGGCTGGTGGAGTCTTCGTAGTTGGCGGGGAGGTCGCCATCGCCTACGACGATGCGGGGCTGGATGAAGACGAGGAGTTCGCGGCGGGTTTTGTTGTCTTTGACGTTGCTGACGAGGTGCTTGATGAGGGGGATGTCTTTGAGGAAGGGGAGGCCCTGGCGTTCTTTTTCGGTGTTTTCCCGGATGAGGCCGCCGAGGAGGACGGTGGAGCCTTCTTTGACCATGACGGTGGTGTTGAGGGTCTGCTGGCTGATGTTGGGGAAGGGGTTGCCGTTGATGGTGGTGCTGCCGCTTTGCTCGTTGTTCTGCTGGACGATTTGGAGGGTGATCTCGCTGTCGCTATTGATCAGAGGGGTGACGCTGAGGCCGAGGACGATGGGTTGGAACTGGATCTGGGAGGTGACGCCGAATTGGCCGTCGCCACCGGGGTTGACGGAGTTGGTGGAGGTGGTGGGGACGGGGATGGACGTGCCGCTGGTGATGTCAGCGGGCTGGTTGTTCATGGTCAGCAAGGTGGGGCGGGAGACGACTTCGAAGTTACGATTGCCGGCGAGGGCTTTGACGATGACGTCGACGCCGTCGTCGATGCTGCCGTAGGCGGTGAGGCCGCCGACCGGGGTGCCGAAGTCTTCGATGGCTTCAATTTCGTTGGGGTCGAGGAGACCGGCGGCGGTGTTGCGGAGGAGGCCGGCGCCGGTGCCGCTGAATTTGTCGACTTTGAAGCGGGTGGGGCGGAGGAGGTAGTCGATGCCGAACTCGAAGTTGTCGGTGAGGTTCATTTCGCCGATGACGACGTTGATGACGATCTGGCGTGGGCGGACGTCGAGTTCGTTGATGATTTCATCGAGGATGCGGAGGTGTTCGGGAGCGCCGGAGAGGAAGAGGCTGTTGTTGAGGGGGTCGGCGATGAGGAGGGTTTTGCCGACGATCATGGAGGTGGGGGTGGTGTTTTGGACGAGGGGTTGGCCACCGCCGACGCCGCCACCGCCGCCGAGACCACCGCCTAGGCCGCCACCGAACCCACCAGAGGAGCCACCCAGGCCGCCGCCGAAGCCATTGGAGTTACCATTGAGGCCGCCGCCCAGGCCGCCACCGAGGCCACCGCCTAGACTGCCGGTGCCGCCGAAACGGCCGCTGGACGTGGTTCCGCCGGCGCCGGGGCTGGTGGAGGCGTTGCCGGTGACGCCGCCGGCACTGCCGCCGGAGGATTGCTCCCCGTTGCCGCGGGTGATGGCGTCGCCAATGATGGACATGGCAGCGTCGACGCGGAGGTAGTTGAGGCGGCGGGTGACGAAGTTGCGGAGTTCGGCGGGGGCGTCGAGTTCTTCGATGAGTTTGCCGACGTATTCGATGGCTTCAGCGGTGCCGATGACCATGATGCGGTTGGTGCGCGGGATGGCGACGATTTTGGGGGGCTTGGAGTTGGTGCTGGTGGAGCCGCCTGAGGAGACGGAGATGCCGGCTGCGGGAGCGCCGCCGGGTTGAGGGGTGGCGGGGTTGGCTGGAGGGGGAGTATTGGGTGAGGAGCGACCTGAAGTGCCGCCGCTGGAGTTGCCGGATTCTTCCTGTTCGAGGATTTCGCTGAGGGCGCCGGAGACTTCTTCGGCGTCGGCGCGGGTGAGTTGGAAGGATTTTTGGATCTCGGGCTGAGCGGGGACGTCGAGTTTTTTGAGGACGGAGAGGATGGCGCGGATGGTGATGGTGTTCTCGATGATGACGAGGGCGCGCATGTTTTCGACGGCCTGGACGAGGCCGTAGCTGTGGCGGGGGACGATCTGGTCGATGGCCTTCATGGCGTCCTCGGAACTGAGGTGCTTGAGGGTGGCGATGAAGGTGACGACTTGTTCGTTGCCGGGGAGTTGGGCTTCTTCGGTGTAGAGGTCGGTGCCTTCGGTGGAGGGGCGTTTGGCGTCGGCGGCGAGGATTTTGACGAGGCCGGGGCCGGCGGGGACGAAGGCGTAGCCGTTGAGGAGGAGGCTGGCTTCGAGGTAGCGGATGGCTTGTTCTTTGGGGAGTTCGCCGGTGGTTTCGATGGTGACGGTGACGGCTTCGATGTTGGCGTCACGGATGATTTTGAGGCCGGTCCATTCTTCGTAGTCGAGGAGGATCTGGGTGAGGGGGGTGTTGGGGTATTGGATGATGATGGATTCGGTGGCCGGATTGAGATTGGGGGCACCGCCTTGGGGTTGGAGGGTGGGGGAGATTTGGGGGGTGCCAGCGGGGGGGGCTGGAGGAGGCAGGATGGGCGGGGCGACGTTTGGGTTTTGGCCGGGGATTTGAGCCGGGATTTGGGCTGGCAGCGGGAGCGAAAGGAGCGAGACCAGAAGGCAGGCCGCAAGCGAGGGGAGATGACGAGGCGAAATCATGAGGAGAGAAGGGCGGCGGGAGGGCTACTGGCTTTGCTGGATGGGGGCGGGGATGAGTTGGCGGCGGCGGCTGACGGGGGGTGGGGCGCTGGTGGCGGCTCCCGGGACGCCGTAGTTGGGGGCGGGGACGGGGAGGGCGTTGGCAGCGGGATTGATAATGGGGGCGCCGTTGGTGGGGTTGATGGCACCGGGGTTATTGATTTGGCCGCGATTGGCGGTGGTGATGGGGGTGCCTGGGCGGCCTTGGGCACCCGCGCCGTTCATAATGGGTTGGCCGTTGGGGCCGCGCTGGGGGTTGGGCTGGGCACCGGTGGGGAGGCCTGGGGGGAGATTGGGGTTGGCGGGCTGGCCGGGGACTTGGCCGGGGGCGCCGGTGGCGGCGGCGTTGGTGTTTTGGACGGTGACGGGGCGGGACATGAGGCTGTCGTCGTATTTGAGTTCGGCGGTCTCGGTGCCGCGGGAGACTTTGACGGAAGATTTGCTGCGATCTTTGTCGTAGGTGACGCTGACGAGTTGGAATTCACCGGCGCTGACGGTGCCCTGTTTGAGGCGTTCGAACTTGCCGGTTTGTTTGTTGAAAATGCGAACGGAGTAGACGCCGCTGCTAGCGCTGATGCCGGAGAGGGCCCAGTCTTTAGCGAAGGATTCGGCTTTTTGTTCGATGACGGCGGTCTTGAGGAGGAAGGGATTTTTGTCCCACATGGTGAGGTAGCGGTCCTCGGGGTAGGCTTGGGGGACGGCTTCGGCCTCTTCGGCGGGAGGGGTTTCGGGTGGGGATTCTGGAGGTGTCTCGGGAGGGGTTTCGGTGGGGGTGTCCGGGGAGGGCGGAGGGGTTTCTGCGGTGGGGATTTCGAGAAGTGGGGGTGTCTCGTCCTGGGCCATTGCGATGCTGCACGCGCCGAGGAGGGCGGTGAGTAGCAGGCTGGTGGTGAGGAGACGGAGGGGCATGGCTAGGAGTCGGTCTTGCGATACCATTTTTGGAGGACGAGGGAGACGTTTACTTTGGCGGTGTCTTCGTCGTTGGGGGTGATGGCGATGCTGGGAATGCTGATGAAGGAGCCGGGCTGTTGGAGGTCGTAGATCCAACCCATGGTGCTGATGAAATCGGCGCGGCCCTGGACCATGGTGGTGGCGGCGAAGAGGCCGGGGAGTTCGGTGGGGTCGGAGGGCTGGTTTTGGATTACCTCGACATTGCGGGTGGTCATGCTGTCCTGGATGATTTTGTTGAGTTCGGTATCGGCGTCGCGACGGGTGGTGAAGGCGGGTTGTTTGCCGCCAATCCAGTCGGCGCGTTTGATCCAGAGGTCCTTTTGGCTCATGAGTTCCTCGGTCTCGGTGCGGAGGAGACTGAGTTCGTATTCGGCGTCGTCGACACTTTGTTTCCAGGCTTTGAGTTTGAGGGCGGCGAGGAGGGTGCCGCCTGCGACGAGGATGGAAACAAAACCGAGTGCCAGGGTGCGTTCGCGGGAGGTCATGGCAGTGGGTTATTCGGCGGAGACGAGTTCGCTATCCTCGTCGGCGGGGGCGTTGAGGCGACCTTCGGCGCGGAAGGTGGCGCGACCGTCCTGCATGCTGGGGTTTTGAGAGAAGCCTTGATCGAAGCCCCATTCCTTGAAGTAGTCTGAGCCGGTGAGTTGGCCGCGGAAGTCGATGGCGTGCTGGGGGGAGGAGGCTTCGCCGTCGATGATGAGGCTGTCGGAGCGGACTTCGAAGCGTGTGATGCGGATGCCTTCGGGTGGCAGGAGGTTGACGAGCTGGTAGAACATCTCGACGACGAATTGATCCCGATTGAGGGTGGGGTCGAGGGTGGTGAATTGCTGTTGGGCATCGCGGATGGCCTGGACTTCGGGGGCTTGTTCGTCAAGGAGGGCACGTTCGGCGATGACGACTTGCTCACGCATGTAGAGGCGGGCGCCGAAGGCGGTGAGGGCGGCGACGAGGACGAGGACGACGGCGCTGACGGTCATGACGAGCATGCGCTGGCGACTGCGGTCTTCACGGCCCTGGACGACGGCGTCGGGGAGGAGGTGGTAGGTGCTCTGGGGGAGGCGGGGGGCGCGAGGGGTGGCGAGTTTGATGGGGAGCCCGAGTTGATCGGCAAACTCGGGGGAAATGGGAAGGGTGATGTCGGATTGCTCGATCTCGATGCGGTCGAGGCGAGGCAGGACGTCGCTGAGTTCGAGGGAGGCGAGGATGCAGCCGATTTCGGAGGCGGCGTCGGCGTCCAGCTCACGTGAGCAGAGGGCTTGAGCGTGGAGGAGTTGGCCGTTTTCGTGGGGGATGCCGATGATCCAATGCTGCGCTTCCCGCCAGAGGGAAAGGGTGCCGGGGAGGAGGGGGTGGAAGCAGGCGGCGGGTGCGAAGGAGGAATCGAGGGTGCGGGAGAGGTCGGCTTCGTCAGGTTGGGAGCCGTCGCTCAAGAAGACGGCGGCGGCGGGATCCCGGCCGGTGGTGTCGAGGGGGGAGACCTGGAGGCGGTGGGCGGAGAGGTCTTCGGGGGAGAGGCCAGCGGCTTCGAGTTCGAGGTGGACGGTAGCGTTGCGCTGGGTGGGATCCGAGGCGAGAACGCGGACGGGGATGCTGAGGGTGTGGGCGGTGGGGAGGGCGACCCAGGTGGGGGTGCCTTTGAGATTGGACTCTTGAATGGCGGGGTCTGAGCCGCGGGCACGCCAGGACTCCGGGCCGGTTTGGCCAGGGATGAGCATGAGGTCCGGGGTGTTTTTCATTCGAAAGATCTCTGAATGGTAACGCCGTCCAGATTGTTTCGAGTGTATCAGTGGGTTTTGGGGGGTGCAAGTGCCGTCCTACGGACTAGGGCGGGATTAAACTGGCTCTAAACGGCGAGTTCAGTAAGCGTTCGTTGGAGGATGGATTGCTGGAGGGTGGCCATAGCGGCGGCGGCGGCGGGGTCGTGGTCATCCCAGCCGGCGAGGTGGAGGAGGCCGTGGATGAGGTAGAGGGCGGTTTCGTCGGGGAAGCTGAGGCCGTGGGAGAGGGATTGGCGGGCGGCGGTGTCGAGGGAGATGAGGATTTCGCCGTGGTGGAAGGTGATGACGTCGGTGGGGGTGGGGTCGTCGAGGAATTCGCCATGGATGGTGGCGATCTCGGGGTCCGTCATGAGGGTGACTTCGATTTCGGAGAGGTCGGCGAGGACGTTTTCGCTGGGGAGAGCGGCGGCGAGGCAGGCGGGCAGGGCTTGGCGACCGATTTGTTCGAGGCGATTGAGGCAGGGCGGGGAGAGCTTTTCTGCGTCAGGGGTAATGTGGATCTCGATGACGGGGAGCGCAGGGGATGCCGAGGGGAGCATGACGGGGTGGGGTTTGATGACCCGAGTCAGGCGGCGGAGGCGGACTTGCCAGTGGCTGGTTGAGCGCCTTGAGTGGGGCGGCGGCGGTTGCCTTCGCTGTGGATGGGGAAGGAGGCTTCGATGATGGCGTCGGGGGGATTTTGCGGGCTGCGATTGCCAGGAGGGAGGTCGGTGGCGGCGTCGGTTCCGGGGTGGCCGTATTTGATGCGGCCGTGCATCATGCTGAGGAGGCTTTTGGCGAAGCTGGCTTTGACGCGGGCGAGTTCGGCGATGGTGAGGTCACACTCGTCGAGTTGGCCATCGGAGACGCGGTGCTGGACGATGGAATTGATGAGGGATTCGATGCGGGAGGCGTTCGGTTTGTCGAGGCTGCGGGAGGCGCTTTCGACGGCATCGGCGAGGGAGATGATGGCGGCTTCTTTGAACTGGGGGCGGGGGCCGGGGTAACGGAAGACGTCTTCGGAGACTTGGGGGATGTCGTCTTCGTTGGCTTTGGTTTCGCCGGCTTGCTTGAGCATTTCGGCGCGCTGGTCGAGGGCGCGTTTGTAGAAGTAATAGGCGAGGGTGGTGCCGTGGTGTTGCTCGATGACATCGAGGATTTGGCAATTGAGATTGTGTTTGATGCCGAGGTCGACGCCGTCTTTGACGTGGGCGATGAGTACGAGGGCGCTCATGCGGGCGGTGAGGTCGTCGTGGGGGTTTTCCCCTGAAGGCATGTTTTCGATAAAGTACTCGGGTTTGGAGAGTTTGCCGATGTCGTGGAAGTAGGAGCAGACGCGGCACATGGTGGCACCGGCCCCGATGGATTCGGCGGCGGCTTCGGAGAGGCTGGCGACCATGAGGCTGTGGTGATAGGTGCCGGGGGCCTCGATGCTGAGGCGGCGCATGAGGGGGTGGTTGAGGTCGGAGAGTTCGAGCCAGGAGATGTCGGTGGTGACCCCGGAGAGGGTTTCGAGGACGGGGAGGAGTCCGCTGACGATGATGCCGGTGAGGAAGCCGGAGAAGAAGGGGAGGCCGAGGAGGGTGGAGAAGGTGATTTCGGTGTCGCTGTTGGAGGCGATTTGCAGTATGAGGGAAAAACCCGCGGCGACGAGTCCGAGATAGAGGCCGGCTTTGAAAAGGTGGCTGCGGCGGCGGACTTTGCGGGTGAAGGCGACGCTCAGGAAGCCGACCAGGGTGGAGGCTGCGAGGTAGGTGACGGGGCTGACGGAGACGGCGATTAACACTCCGAGGAGGGTGACATAAATGGCGGCGAAGAGGCCTGCTTTACGGCCTAGGAGGACCGAGAGAAACAGGGGGGCGGTCGCGTGAGGTAGGGTGAGGACGAGGAGGATGCCGGTCCAGCCTTGCTTATAGCCAAAGTCGAGGAGGGCGACGACGACTGAGAGGTGAACGGCGATGGTGCCGAGGACCAGAGCGAGAGAACGGTTGTCGGTGATGACGTCACGCATGGTGACGCGAATGTGGATGATGAGGCCGGTGACCAGGGCGGCGGCGCAGGAATAGATGAGGAGACCGGGCTGGGTGAGGCCATCGGTGACCTTTGAGCCGAGGACCATGAGGATGGCGATGGCCGCGACGAACAGGCCAAAAAGGACAACGGTGGCGGCGGTATGGGTGCGGAGGTTGTCAGTCCAGCCGCCCTCTTGATGTTTACGACGGACGCGCCCACACGAGAGTCCCTCGCGCTGCAGTTTGGCCCTGCGTGATGATTCGAACATTATTGTTTGGGAGAGACCTCCGAAAAGTCTAGCACGCGGAGATGGAATCACAAGTGTGATTCGGGTTGAATTATTCCGTTACGGATTGGAAATAAACCGCTAACTCGCTGGCAGTGAGGCGTTTGTGGATTTTGCCAGGTATGACGAAGGATGAAGGTTTATTCGCTGGCGGCGGTGACGGTGAGGACTTCTTCGAGGGTGGTGATGCCTTCGGAGGCTTTGCGGAAGCCGTAGTAGCGCATGGGGATCATGCCGTCGGCAAGCGCTTGGGCTTTGAACTCCATGGCGGTGGCGCGGCTGTTGATTTTTTCCTGGAGTTTCTGGGACATGAGGCAGATTTCCATGATGGCGAGTCGTCCGGAGAAGCCGGTGCCACGACAGGAACGGCAGCCGACAGGGCGGCAGAGTTTGTCCCGCCACTCCAGGGGGAAGCCGATGGCGGAGAGGTAGCTGTCCTCGTAGTGGTTGGGTTGTTTGCAGAAGGGGCAGAGGGTGCGGACAAGGCGCTGGGCCTGGAAGGCGCGGACGGAGGAGGAGATCATGAAGGGCTCAATGCCCATGTCGAGGAGACGGGAGATGCCGCCGACGGCGTCGTTGGTGTGGAGGGTGGAGAAGACCAAGTGGCCGGTGAGTGCGCCGCGGATGGCGATTTCGACGGTTTCGTGGTCGCGCATTTCTCCGACCATGATGACGTTGGGGTCGCCACGGAGGATGGAGCGGAGGCCAGCGGCGAAGGTGAGGTCGATCTCGGGTTTGACGGCGATTTGGATGATGCCGTCGAGTTTGTTTTCGACGGGGTCTTCGATGGTGACGATGCGGCGTTCCTTGGTGTTGAGCTCTTTGAGGAAGGTGTAGAGGGTGGAGGACTTGCCCGAGCCGGTGGGGCCGGTGACGAGGATGATGCCGTTGGGTTTGGCGAGGAGGTCGCGGATGGTGGCCTCGGTGCCGGGGTCGAGGCCGAGGGCGTTCATGTCGAACTTTTTGCGGGTGAGGAGGCGGAGGGCGACGGACTCGCCGTTGACGCTGGGGATGGTAGCGACGCGGACGTCGATGGGTTCGCCATCGAGTTCGAGGTTGATGCGGCCGTCCTGGGGGAGGCGGCGTTCGGCAATGTCGAGGTTCGCCATGATTTTGAGGCGCGAGATGAGCGAGGCCTGGAGGACGCGCATGTTGGGAGGGACGGGGACTTCGAGGAGTTTGCCGTCGACGCGGTAGCGGATGCGGAGGTCACGTTCGAGGGGTTCGACGTGGATGTCGGTGGCGCGTTCCTTGAGGCCTTCGCGGAAGATTTGGTTCACGAAGTTGAGGACGGTTGCTTCTTCGTCGGCTTCGTCGAGGACGTTGACCTCTTGTTTGAGGTCGTCGTCGTCAATGTCACCGCGACCTTCGAGGAGTTGCTCGAAGTTTTCGGCACCGACACCGTAGCCCTGGTGGAGGGCTTCCAGGATGCGGTGGCGGCTGGCGAGCTGCCAGTGGACGCGCTTGCGGAGTTCGTGACCGACGGCCTGGCGGGCGTCGAGGTCGAAGGGGTCGTAGGTGAGGAGGGTGGCCTCGAGGCTGGAGACGTGGAGGGGGTAGATGCGGTGGCGGAGGGCGAGGCGAGGGGGGAAGCGATTGTGGAGGCCTTCCTGGGGTTCGATGGAGGCTTCGCTGTAAAAAGGGAGGTGGACGCGGTTGGCGAGGGACTCGAAGAAGCGTTCTTCATCGACGACACCGGCCTCCAAGACGGCTGGGACAAGGGCCTGGCGGCGTTCCATGGCGTCATCGAGAGCGACGCGGAGACGCGGGGAATCGGTGCAACCGGCTTCGGTAGCGGTTTGAGTGAGGAGATCGACGAGGCTGGGAGAGGGCATTTGGGGGGAGAGAAGGCGTAGAGAGTGAACGCGGGGGGCAGCGAAAAGTTGTTGGGAGAGTGCGAAAAGTGCGGGGAGGGGTTATTTGGAGCCGATGCACCAGAGGGCTTTGTGGGTGCGGAGGATGAACTGGTTGTGGGAGGGCACGAGGGAGGAATTGGTCTGTTCGGAGACGGTGGCTTGGGAGAGGACCTCGAGTTTTTCGGGGTTGGGTTTGAAGACGACGGTTTCGCCGGTCTGGCTGAGGGTGTAGATTTTTTCGTCGGCGAGGATGAAGGAGCCCCAGGATTTGGAACTGCCGGGGAGGCGATCTTTCCAGAGGGTTTTGCCGGATTGAATGTCGAGGCAGAAGGCGACGCCGCCGGAGTCGTGGTAATAGTAGAAGCCGTCTTTGATGATGCCGGTGCCGATGCCGCCGTTGTGGCGGATTTCCTGCCAGAGGCGGGTTGGGGTGATATCGCCGGAGCCGCCGGTTTTGACGGCGATGGAGTTGCCGTAGTAGCCGCCGAGGGCCACGACGATGCCGTTGTGGGCCATGGGGGAGGTGTAGACGAGGGGATTGAGGCCGGAGCAGGTCCAGAGGACTTTGCCGGAGGCGGGGTCGAAGGCTTTGAGTTCCATGGGGAAGCTCATGATGAGTTCGTCGCGGCCGTTTGAGGGGACGATGATGGGAGTGCTGAAGGAGCCGATGATGCCGTCGCCCTGGCCTTTGAAGCCATCGGTGCGTTCGCCGGGTTGCCAGTCGGGTTCGTTCCAGGTCCAGACGGTTTTGCCGGTGGTTTTGTTGAGGGCGGTGAGGAAGGCGCCTTTGCCGGGGCCGTGGTAGTGGATGCAGAGGTCGCCGTGGAGGACGGGGGAGGTGGAGTTGCCCCATTCGTGGGAGATGGGTCCGAAGTCACGGTGCCAGAGTTGTTTGCCATCGAGGTCGTAGGCAACGAGGCCGGCGGAGCCGAAGGAGGCGATGACAATTTGGCCGTCGGTGACGGGGGAGGCTGAGCAGTAGGGGTTGGTGCGGTGGGTGGTTTCGGGCTTGTCGTAGGTGAGGCCGTTTTTCCAGAGGAGGGAGCCGTCGAGGCGATTGAAGCACATGACGCCGCGCCAGCGGGTTTCGGAGACGGGTTGGGTGACGAAGATGCGGTCGCCGTGGACGATGGGGGTGGAGTTGCTGGCTTCGGGGAGGTCGACGCGCCAGACGACGTTTTTGTCCGGGGACCAGGAGGTGGGGAGGTTGGTTTCGGAGGTCTGGCCGGAGCCTGAAAGGTCGCCGCGCCAGGAGGGCCAGTTGGCGTAGGTGACAGATAGGAAGGGGAGAAGGAGAAGGCTGAGGAGAGCTGCTTTCATAAGATTGAAATGATTGAAGCGTGTGAAAGAAACAAAGTCGATGCGAGAATCCGTTTCTTGCCAAAAGGAATGTATTTCCTACTCGACAGGATGTGGGTGGCGGATACGTTTGGGTGCCCGAGGGTGACTTGGGGCATTAGCTCAGTTGGTAGAGCGTCTCGTTCGCAATGAGAAGGTCAGCGGTTCGAATCCGCTATGCTCCACCCTTTCCTGTTTTTGAAGGGGAGTGATGAGAGATTTCCTCTTTTTCAGCGAGGCAATTGAAGATGACTTCCTTGAGCACACTCGACATTCTTTTGCGCGTTGCCCTAGTGGTCGTGTGCTTGGGGCTCGTAATTTGGATCTGGCGGTGCTTGGGCATGAGCGTCTTCTTTTGGGCCAGTCTGGCTTTGGCTCCGACGATTGTGGCATGGTCGCTGATGACTATTCCGCCTCGACGGGCGGTGGCGGATGCTGTGAGGCGCCTCCAGGAAGACTTGGGTTGGAGTCGGGAGATGGCGTTTTTCACTCTGGTCCCTGGTCCAACCACATTTTCTTATGTGTCTATGGTGATGTTGCTCCTAGTCGGGCTGGCAGAATTTGAATTGAGGGACGGCTATCGGGGTTCATCGGGCAAGGAGTTTGTCTATCGGTGGCGGTATGTTCTTGGGGCTTTGGCGGTTTTGTTTGCTGCCTTTAAACCCTTGGTGATGCTGTATGGAAACCGAGTCGTTTGACGATGTGGTAGTTTTGCATGAAGGCGAGGTTTGCCATCCAGTTGCGGCCGAGTATGGCTCAAGTGAAAAGGATGTGCGTGCCGGATCCGGCGGACTCGTTGTAGAAATCGCCCACGGTTAGCACGCCATCGACGCGGTCCATTAGGTCCTCCTTCTTTAGTTTGAACATGTCCATCGCCAGTTTGCAGGCGAAGATCTTGCCGCCGGAGTCGGAGATGAGTTCCAGGAACTCACGCACGGGCGGTATGTCGAGCTTTTCCATCTCCTTGTTCATGAGGTGGGTCGCAAAGGCCGAGACGCCGGGGATGGCGCCCATCACGGTGGGGAATGGCATCGTCATCGGCAGACCGAGCATGGGCATGGCCATGTTCAGCGCGGCATTGCCGACGGTGGACACCTTGAGGCTGTCGAGCGTCTTGTTCGCCAGCGCGTTCAGGCCAAAGAAGGTGAAGAACAACGAGGCATCGATGCCTTCCATGCGGGCACCGTTGGCCATGATCAATGCGGGGTAAATCCCATCCAGTGAGCCGCGGCTCACGATGATGGACATCTTTTTCACAGGTTGTTTGTCGTCGGACATAGAGTTCTTGGTTCGTGGTTCTTTGTTCTTGGTTGAATCAAATGCAGCCTACGGGTTTTGGGATGCCGGCAATTTTTGAGGACTTCTTTAAAGGGCCGCCGGGGAAGAGGTCGTAGAGCTCTTTGGTGGTTACGACGCCGCTCTTGCCCATGCTGCGGATGGTCAGCGCCGCGCCTTTGGCTTGCTGCTCACGCAAATAGCGCACGACCTTCATGTGGCCGTCGACGAGTGCTCCGATGCCTTCCTCCACCGCGATGGCGGCGGCAATTTGCTCGTTCCACTGCGACATGTCTGTGAGATAGCCTTCTTCGTTCACGTCGATTTCTGTTCCTGCGATATTCTTTTTCATAGTGGGTTGTTAGGCATTGAGGGGTTTCTTTTTCTGACGACTGATCCCCGGCAGCGGCCAGGCTTTGAGTAGGACGTTCCAATACACATGTCGGAAGGCCAGTTTGCCGAGGTGATTGAGACGGGATTCTTTGAGCAATTTCATGGGGCCGAAGGCGAAGGGGAAATTGCCTTCGTGGGGTTCATACTCATAGTTGAAGTCGATGAGCAACGCCTTGCCATTGCCGGATTCGATGAAGCAGTTCGAGTGACCGTCGAATTCCTCTTTGAGCGGCTCGCCTTGGATGTGCCGAATAACGTTGTCGGCGAGTGTTTCGCTCTCAAAGTGCGCCACGGAGCCTGCTTTCGAGGCGGGGACGTTCGTCGCATCGCCGATGATAAAGACGTCCGGGTGCTGGAGCGATTGCAGGGTGTGTTTGTGGGTCGGGATGAAGTCGAGGTCATCGCCGAGGGCGCTGCGGCGCACGGCCTCGTCGCCCATGTTCGTCGGTGTTGTCACCAGCAGGTCGTAAGGCACCTTGCGACCGTCAAAGCACACCAGCTTGTCGTTTTCCTGGTCCACACGCTCCGCCACGAAGTCGGTGACGAGTTCGATTCCCTTGTCACCAAGCAGATGCCCGAGCTTTTTTGATGCTTTGGGCTTCGTGAAGGCTCCGGAGAGTGGCGTCACATAGGTGAGCGTGACCTTGTCGCGGATACCGCGCTCTCGGAAAAAGGTGTCGGCGAGGAAGGTGAACTCCAGAGGGGCGACGGGGCACTTGATCGGCATCTCATTGATATGGACGACCACGCGGCCGCCGGAGAAGCTTTTGAGCTTCTCCCTCAGCGCTTTGGCACCATCGAGCGTGTAGAAGTCGTGCACGTTCACGCGCCACTTGGGTCCCAGCATGCCCTCGGTCTCCTCCGGTGCGGTGCGGCAGCCGGTGGCGACGATGAGAACGTCATACCTCAGTTCGCGACCATCCTTCAGCGTTACCGCATGGTCCTGCGGCGTGATTTGATTCACCTCCGCTTGCACGAACTCAACGTCGCGCGGTATGAAATCCCGCGTCTGGCGCACGATCTGGCTCTCATCGTAGATGCCGAAGGGCAGGAAGAGAAAGCCCGGTTGGTAGAGATGCTTTTCCGAGCGGTCCACCACCGTCATGCGCCACTCGGACGCAGGCAGGCGACGGCGCAGATGGTTTGCCATCATGGTGCCTGCGGTGCCGCCGCCGAGGATGAGGAGGTGTTTGCTCATGGTTAGGGAAAGGTTGTCTTGCGCAACGACTATATGAGTGTATGCGTATATGCAAGATTTAACTCTCCTCCGATCTTGTCCTCCATGAACCATCACCTCGAATCCGACGAACGGGGCATCATCCTGCCTTGCCCCGCCTGCGGCACGGCCAACCGTATCGCCTACGCCAAAGCCGCCTTACAAGGCCGCTGCGGCGCCTGCAAGGCCGACTTGCCCCACGTCTCCTTGCCGGTTGAAATGAGCGGTGTTGAGGCCTTCGCCGCACTCGTCAGCCAGAGCCTGCTACCCATTGTCATCGACTTTTGGGCCGCGTGGTGCGGTCCCTGCCAAATGATGGCCCCAGAGTTCGCTAAAGCGGCTGTGCAAGCCTCGGGTGATGCGCTGTTTGTCAAAGTGAACACCGACGAACAGCCGCAAATCGCAGGACAATTTCGCATCCAGGGCATCCCGGCCTTTGCATTGATCCGCAGTGGTAAACTTGTCGCTCAGACCAGCGGCTTTCAGCCAGCAGCTCGATTGCTTGAGTGGATGCGGCAGGGGTGAGAGACCGATCCGGTGAGGCACATTTCGAACCCAGGTGGGCCCGGGTGTTTCACGGCTGGGAATCTGGTTTCCATGACATGTAGCCACGGTGAATGTGCTGGATGTTTCTGAAGCCGAGTTCTTTGAGTTTTGCGACGGCCTTGCGGCTTCGGAAGCCACCGGCGCAATAGACGAGCACGGGCTTGGCTTTGTCGAGTACAGCGACTTTGCCGTCGAAGGCCTTGTCGCCGAAGGAGATGTTCATGGCGTTGGGGAGTGCTCCGCCGTCGAATTCAGCTTTTGAGCGCACATCGAGCACCTGGGTTTCGGGATGCGTGCGGAGCCAGGCCTTGGCTTGACTGGTGTTCAGGTTTTCGCAGACGAAGCCGGGTGAGGCTTTGAAGAGGTTGCGATCCCAGTTGCCTTCAAAGGCATACCAGAAGCTGATGATTGTGACGAAGAGGAGGAGAGTCCAGAGCATGAAGCGAAGGAGATAGCTTCCACGTGACATGGAAGACGGAAAGTCAATGACGTCCGCTGAAGGCAAAGAGCAGGCCCATTACGCCGCCGTAGATGGCGCCGCGCCACCAGGTGAAGGTGAGCGGGCAGGTGCCGGAGGTGCATTGACCGAAGTAGCCCATGAGTGAGCCGAGGGCGGCTCCGACGGCGATAGGGAGGAGGATGCGTGTCATGGCGGTGGTTTTCTGAGTGTAAGGTGGGGGTGGGTAGGGCTCATCTCGCGGGAGCGAGATGGCTACTGTACTTTGCTGCTGGTGGGAGATGTTTTCTGGTGTGGTGGGCTGGCTGGTTATTCGGACGCGGAATGCTCCTCTCGCGGAGCGAGAGGGCTACTTTGGTGGGCTGCTGTGTTGTTTGTTTGCCATGAAGTAGAGGACTGGAACGGCCATACGGCTGATGAACAGGCTGGCGATTTCTCCGGCCATCAAAGCGATGGCGAGGCCTTGGAAAATGGGGTCGGCGAGGATGACGGCGGCTCCGACGACGACGGCCATGGCGGTGAGGAGCATGGGGCGGAAGCGCACGGCTCCGGCGTCGATGACGGCTTCGCTTAGCGGCATGCCTTCACGCACGCGGAGCTCGATGAAATCGACGAGGATGATGCTGTTGCGCACCACAATACCGCCGCCGGCCATGAAGCCGATCATGCTGGTGGCGGAGAAGAATGCGTCCATCAAGCCATGCGCAGGCAGGATACCGACGAGGGAGAAGGGAATGGCGATCATAACGATGGCGGGCGTCAGGAAACTGCGGAACCAGCCGACCATGAGGACGTAAATCAGGATGATGCAGGCTCCGAAGGCTGCGCCGAGGTCGCGGAAGACTTCGATGGTGATGTGCCATTCGCCGTCCCATTTCATGGCTGGTTCGGCATCGCTGAAGGGCATGGAGGCGTTGAGAATTTGCAACTCGGCTCCGCTGCCGCCGAACTCGCGTGTGTCGAGCTTCCTGAGTGCCTCGTTCATCTGAAAAATGGCATACACGGGGCTTTCGACGATCCCGGCGACATCGCCGATGACGTAGGTCACGGGCATAAGGTTCTTGTGATAGAGGCTCTTCTCGACGGTGACGTGCTCGACCTTCACCAGCTCACGCAAAGGCACGAGCGGCGAGCCATTGGCACCGGGTTCGGGCAGAGCGTTGGCATCGCCGGAGCGCACTCGGAGGGCGAGAAGCTCCTCGGGCGTGGTTTTGGCACTGCGGGGCAGTTCGAGGCGAATATTGACGTCTTCCTTCTCCTCGGGCTGATGCAGCAAATCGACGTTTTCACCATCGACGGCGATTTTGAGCGTCTGCGAGATCGTGGCAGCGCTGATGCCGTGCAGCGCGGCTTTTTCTTTATCGATGATGAAGCGGGATTTTTGCTGATCGGCCTCGATATACCAATCGACATCCACCACGCCGGGCGTGGCCTTGAAGATGGTCTTGACGGCTTCGGCGAGCTTCAGTCGCGCTTCTTCATTAGGCCCATAAATCTCGGCGACAAGTGTTTGCAGCACGGGCGGGCCGGGAGGCACTTCGGCGATGGCGACGCGGGCGTGGTAGCGATCCGCGATGGCGGTGACGGCGGGGCGGATGCGCTTGGCGATGTCGTGGCTTTGCGCTTGGCGTTCGTGTTTGCCGACGAGGTTGACCTGGATGTCGGCGACGTTGGCACCGCGACGCATGAAGTAGTGCCGCACGAGGCCGTTGAAATTGTAGGGCGAGGCGACACCTGCATAGACTTGGTAATCGGTCACTTCAGGCTCGGTGCGGATCGTCGCGGCCATTTCGCGAGCGACGGCGGCGGTTTGCTCCAGGGACGAGCCTTCCGGCATGTTCAGGATGACTTGGAATTCGCTCTTGTTGTCGAAGGGCAGCATCTTCACCTTTACCCAGCCGAGTCCGACGGTGGCCATTGAACCGAGCAATAACACGGTGATGCCGATGAGAAAGGTCCAGCGCCAGCCGGTGTGGTGCAGTAGCGGGCCCATCATGCGGCGGTAGAGTTTCGTGAAGAAATCTTCGGGATGCTCGCTGGCGTCGTGATGTTCGAGGTCTTTGGCGGAGGGTGTGCCTTCGGTGAGTGTGGAATATTTTTTGCCCCAACGAAGGATGCGGATGGAAGCCCAAGGCGTGACGATGAAGGCGATCAGGAGCGACCAGAACATGGCGGCGCTGGCTCCGATTGGGATGGGGCGCATGTAGGGGCCCATGAGGCCGCCGACGAAGGCCATGGGTAGCACGGCGGCGATGACAGCGAAGGTGGCGAGGATGGTGGGATTGCCGACTTCGCCCACGGCTTCGACGGCGATGGTGGACCAGTTGCGGCCTTTGTTTTGTGGCAGATGGAAGTGACGGACGATGTTTTCCACGACCACGATGGCGTCATCGACGAGGATGCCGATGCTGAAGATGAGCGCGAAGAGCGTGATGCGGTTCAGGGTGAAGCCGTAGAGGTAAAAGACGAGCAGCGTGAGGGCGAGGGTCGCTGGAATGGCGACGGCGACGATGCCGCTTTCGCGCCATCCGAGGGTGAGCCAGATGAGGATCGCGACGCTGAAAACGGCGATGCCCATGTGAAACAATAACTCGTTGGATTTCTCCGCGGCGGTCTCGCCGTAGTTGCGGGTGATGCTGACGGTGACATCGGCGGGAATGATGGTGCCTTTGAGCAGATTGACTTTGTGCAGTACTTCATCGGCCACGCTGATGGCATTGGCGCCGGGGCGTTTGGCGATGCTGAGGGTGACGGCGGGTTCTTTGGTCGATTTGCTGCCGTGGAAGACGTATTGGGTGGGTTCTTCGCCGCCATCGATGATTTCGGCGACTTCGCGGAGGTAGACCGGGCGGCCGCTGAAGACGCCAATGACGACATCGCCCACTTCTTGAGCGGTTTTGAGGAAGCCGCCGGTTTCCACGAGGACCTCGTTGTTGTCAGTGGTGAGGCCTCCGGCGCGGAATTGTCGGTTCGCCTGCTGGAGCATGGGGACGAGGCCAGCGGGGCTGAGATTGCGGCTGGCGAGTTTGACGGGATCGAGCATCACGCGGACCGCGCGGCGGGAACCACCGAGCAAAGTGGTTTCGGCCACTTGGGGCACTTGTTTGATGGATTCATCCACCTGGGCGGCGAGACGGCGGAGGGCGAGGTGATCGTAGCGGGTGCTGTGAAAGGTGAGTGCGAGGATGGGGACGTCGTCGATGCTCTTTGGCTTCACGATGGGCATGGTGACGCCCATGGGCATGCGGTCAAAGTTTGAGCGGAGCTTTTCGGTGAGTTTTACGAGGCTGCGTTCGGGGTCTTCGCCGACTTTGAAGCGCACGATGACGAGGCTCTCGCTGTCGCGTGAGGTGCTGTAGATGTATTCGACGCCTGAGATTTCCCAGAGCAGTTTTTCCATGGGGCGTGTGGCGCGTTCCTCGATCTCTTTGGCGGAGGAGCCGGGCATGGACACCATGACATCGACCATGGGCACTTTGATTTGAGGCTCTTCCTCGCGTGGGAGCAATACGATGGCTGCCGCGCCGAGTAAGACGGACGCGATGACGACGAGTGGTGTCAGTTTTGAGTCGATGAAGGCGGCTGCGATGCGGCCTGCGATGCCGAGGTGGGAAGGGGGAGGGGCATCGTGCGGAGGAGCGGGACTCTGGGGGAGTTCCTTGTTCGCGGAGGTGCTGGGCTCATCACGCGGAGCGATGATGGCTACTGTACTTTTGGGCTCGCTCATGGCTGGAGAGTCACGGGTTGGCCGTCGGTGAGTTGGGTGGTTTTGCTCACGATGATTGGTTCGCCTTCTTCGAGGCCGGAGAGTATTTCGATGCGTTCTTCGAGCAGCTTGCCGGTCTTAACGAGCCGGAGGGCGGCTTTGCCGTCTTTGGCGACGAAGACGAGTTCCATTTGGCCACGCTTCAGGACGGCGCTTTGTGGGACGAGGAGCAGTTTTACTTCGGAAACGGGCACTGAGACGCGGCCGAATTGGCCGGTGCGCAGGCCTTCGGTCGGGGGGAGGTCGAGTTTGACGTTGAAGGTGCGGCTGACGGGGTCTGCGACGGGAGAGATTTCGCTGACGGTGCCTTCGACGGTTTTGGCGAGGTGAACGGGCATATTTGCGCCGAGCTTGACGTGGTCGAGGATGGCTTCGGGGAGATCCGCTTCAAAGCGGAGTGAGGTGGGTGCTTCGATCTCGAGGAGTGGTTTGCCGGGCATGGCGAGATCGCCGATATCGGCGAGTTTGCGGGTGACGACGCCGTCGAAAGGGGCGGTGACTTTGGCGTAGCTCATCATGGTTTCGGCCTCGCGCACGGCGGCAGTGCTGATTTTCACTCGTGCCTCGGCGGTATCGAATTCCTGGCGTGTGGTGGCCTTGCTGGTGATGAGTTGATTTTGACGGTCAAAGTCGAGTTTGGCCTGATCGAACATGGCGCGGGCTTGATCGACCTTGGCCTGGATTTCCTGGACGTCGAGGCGGGCGAGGAGATCGCCCGCTTTGACGAGGGTTCCAGGGGTGGCGGTGTATTCGAGGACGCGGCCGCTGATTTTGGCTTCGACGACAGCGCGTTGCTTGGATCGGACAGTGCCGACGACTTCCTCGGTGGCGATGTGTGATCGCCATGCTGCGGCCTCGGTTTGCACGGTCACGTTGGGCAGAGTTGGGAGAGGGGTGGTGGCGGGTTCGTGCTTGCCGCAGGCGGCGATGAGCAGGAGGGGGAGGAGGCGGGGGAGAGGGTTCATGATTAGGAAGGGAGCGGGCGTCTTTGCCTGAGAATCACGACTTGGTGGAGGGAGTGGCTGGACAACAGGCGCCAACGCCAAGTTTTTTGAGCATGGTTTCGGCGGGGCAGAAGCCGGTGAAGGCGGATTGCAGGAGGTTGGCTCCGACGAAGACGGTGAGCCAGATCCAGTTCGGGTGCACGAAGTGGGCGAGGGCCAGGCTGGTGAGGATCATGGTGCCTGCGAGGGCGCGGATGACGTTTTCGAGTTTCATGGTGTTTTTCGGTGGACGAGACGGGTTTGATGAGGATGTTGTTTCTAACTATATGAGCCTATACGCATATAGTAGATCACTGCAAACCCTTTTTAGACTCATGCCTGCCGCTCGAAAGAAGTCCCTTCCGCCTGTGACTGATGAAGCGCTTGGTTTGATCGCGTCCTGGTTTCGAACCCTTGCTGAGCCGAGTCGGTTAAAGATTTTGCGGGCGTTGGAAGAGGGTGGGGAGATGAATATCAGTGAGTTGGTGGAGGCGACGGGGTTGACGCAGGCGAATGTGTCGAGGCATGTGCAATCGCTGGTGGATGCGGGGATGGTGGGGCGGCGGAAGGAAGGACTGAGTGTGATTTGTTTTATTGCTGATCCGAGCATCACGGAGCTTTGTGACAAGGTGTGCAGCGATTTGCTGAAGCGTTTGTCGAAGCAGGTGAAGAAGCTTGGGAGAGGGTGAGGTTACTGTTTTTGGGGACCCGCCTGGGACAGGCGGGGTACGTTGGGGCTGGACAGCGGCGGAGTAGCCTCATGGGCGGCGGCAGAGGCTTGTTTGCTGGTGATTTGATGGTTGGCTGAAGGACTTCCTGGCCACTGAAGCGAGTTGCGCTGGCTGGATGGAAATGACCGTCTTTTCTAGAACCGGGTTGGGGTGGAGAGGGACCCGCCTGGGACAGGCGGGGTACTTTGGGGGGACTCGTTGGGTGAGTCGGGCGAGGGGCGGTGATCGGTTTTGGAATGATCAGGGCACTTACTTTTGGTAGATGGGGAGGAAGTGGTGGTAGACGGAGAGGCTGAGGAGGGCGAGGGAGGTGGCGTAGACGGCGCCGGCGCTTTTTTCGTTGCCGTTGCGGGGGAACCAGGAGCCGTCGGGGTTTTGGGTGTCGGTGAGCATTTGCTCGGTCTTTTGGCGGGCGATGGCGGCGTGCTCGCCGCCGCGCTGGTACATGCCCTGGGCGTAGTAGTAGGTGCCGTAGAAGAACCAGGGTTCGCTGATTTCGGGGGGGGAGGTGAGGAGCCAGTTGGCGGAGCCGATGACTTCGGGGGCGTCGTATTGGCCGGCGACTTGGAGGGAGAGGAGACCGGCGGCGGTGGTGGAGAAAGTTTTGCGGCCGCCGTAGGGTTCGTAGCTGAAGGGGGCGTCGCCTTTGGGGCGGCCCTGGTCGTCGCGTTCGGCCTGATAGGAGCGTTTGATGTAGGCGATGCCTTTGTCGATGGCGTCTTTGGGGACGTCGAAGCCGGCGTTTTTGGCGGCGCGGAGGGACATCAGTTGCCAGACGGAGACGGAGATGTCGGAGTCGCTGGAGGAGGGTTCGTAGCGCCAGCCACCGCGGTTGGCTTCGCTTTTGGAGACGGCCTGAGCGCGGAGGATGAGTTGGAGGGCGCCTTTGACTTGCTGGTGGAGGAGGCGGTCGGTTTCGTCATCGGGGGCGTGGCCGACCATCTCGGTCATCATGAGGGTGATGATGCCGTGGCCGTACATGCGGGAGCGGTCGGACTTGCCGAGGTAGCCGTTTTCGTCAGGGATGATGTTGTGGACGATGTAGCGGAGGGCGTTGCCGGCGGCCTGGCCTTCGGGGGTGGGGTCGTTGGGCATGTGACCGACGGAGGCGAGGCCCATGAGGGCGAGGGCGGTCATGGCCGCGCTGTGGGAGGGGAGGTTGCCGGGTTTGACCTCGGTGGGGGTTTTGTCGTCGTTGAAGTAGCCAGCGGGTTTTTGCTGGGTGATGAGCCAGGCGACGGCTCGGTCGGTGGCGGCTTTGACTTTGGGGGGGATGGAGGTGGGTTGTTGGGCGGGGAGGAGGAGGGGGAAGAGGAGAAGAACGCTGAACGTGGGACGTAGAACTTTGAACGCTGAGAGAAATCGGGGCATGGGCGGAGAGGTAACGTAGGGGGGAGGGCGTTTCTTTGCTGGGTGTGTGGTTTTGAAAGTGGGAGAATGATTCAAACGGTGGTTTGATCGGCGGGCGTTACGGGCACTGGACGGTGAGGTGGTGGGTGGGGGAGAAGTAGAGGTCGCCGCTGTGGATGCTGCGGATGGCGGTGGCGATGAGGTGGATATCGCTTTGTTTGGAGAGGTAACCTGAGGCGCCTAATGACTGAGCGTGCCGCGCGTAAGCTGGGTCGGAATAGGTGGAGAGAATGAGGATTTTGGTGGAGGCAGTGGTGCATTGCTGGATGCGCGGAATGGCGTCCATGCCATTGAGGAGAGGCATGGAGAGGTCTAGGAGGACGATGTCGGGAACGAGCTTGTGAGAGAGGGCGACGGCTTGCTGGCCGTTGGTGGCTTCGCCGACGATTTGGATGTCAGGCTCGGTAGCGAGGAGGGCGCGCAGGCCTTCCCGGACGATGGCGTGATCATCGGCGATGAGAACAGTGATGGTATTCATGACATGAGGGGGTTTTCGCACGGGAGCGTTTGGTGGGCTGAGAGGGGAGAGTGACACGGATGGTGGTGGGGGAGCCTGGAGAGGACTCGTTTGACCAAGGGGAAAAAAGGCGGCGGCGACTTAGCGGCGGGCTTTTTGGCGGGCTTCGGCGATGGCGTCGATCTTGGAGGGGTCGATGCGGAGGGCGTTGCAGATTTTGATGCGGGTGTAGGTGGTGGGGTGTTTGGCGCCGGATTCGATTTCGCGGAGGTGGTGGCGGTCGACGTCTGAGAGGCGGGCGAGGGCGTGGAGGGAGAGGTGGCGAATTTGGGTGCGGATGTGGCGGAGGACTTTGGCGAGGTCTTGGGCGTAGGTGGCGGGGTCGTAAGGCACGAAGGGAGGGTTCTCCTGCTTGGGCGGCGCAGGGGGAACTGGCTGCGGTGTGCGTTTCACGGCGGACTCCAGGACCGCGGTCTCGGACTGCTCCAACCGCGTCTGGCGCGGAGAGCGCCAACCCAGATGATCCATCACCGCGGTGCCTGACAGTCGCCGCAGCACCCGGGCCTGGCGGACCCGTGTGCCGAACACCTCTACC
>CANETF010000051.1 GCA_947440575.1 Verrucomicrobiaceae bacterium | reverse complement strand
TGCCGAGGGTTTTCAGGAGGCCGAGCGCTTTGCCATCCAAGGCGGTGATGCGGATGCCGTCCTTCGTGCAGACCCAGAGCTGGCCCTGCGGGGACAGGGCGAGGCCGTCGAGGCCTTTTTCGGTGAAGGTGGCGAAGACTTCGCGGGGCCTCAAAGTGCCGTCCGCATTGACCGGGAAGCGGAAGACATTCGGGGTGCCGCTGTCGGAGATGAAGAGATGCTACTCGTCGGGCGAGAAGGCGATGCCGTTTGGCTTGTCGAAGCCCTCGGCGGCTTTGGTGAGCGTTTTGGTCTTCGGATCAAAGCGGAACACGAACTGGCCGGGTAGCTCTTTCTTGTCATTGGGGCGCTTGCTGAAGAGCCAGTCAGGATCGGTGATCCAGAGCGTGCCATCGGACTTCAAGATGACGTCGTTGGGGCGATTGAGCTTTTTGCCCTCAAAGGTATCCGCGAGCACTTCCACACGCTCTCCTTGGGCGTCCCAGCGGGTGAGTTGCCGCGTGGTCTGCTCGACGACATAAAAGCCGCCCGCGCCATCGGGACGGAAGCTGGTGGCCTCGGGCGAGTCCTTGCGCCAGACGACGAGACCGGTGGCCTCGGACCATTTGAAGGCGAAGCCATCATGATGCGCGGCGTAGTGCAGCGTGTCGCCGACCCACTGTGCCCCCTCGCAGCCCGCATGGCCGGAGCTGATGGCGCGCCAACTGGCGTGAGGCGGGAAAACGTCGACAAGGTCGCATTCCACCAAGGGTTCACGTGCAGGAGCGAGTAATGGAAGAAGGAGAAGGGATAGGAGCAGTCTCATTTGGGATGGCCGTTTTCAAAGATGGACTGGATTTCTGCCCCGCTAAGCACGGCGGCGTAGATGGCGAACTCGTCGATGGCCCCGTTGAGATTGCGGATGGGGAACGGATGACCTTGGGTGGGCAGTCCCCAGTTGCCCAGCTCGCACGGTCCATAGGTGATCGGGCGTCCGGCCTGATGCCGCTTCGACACCTCACGGCTGACCTCGGCTCCATCGAAGTATTGGATGACCTGCCCGCTTTGATTGTCATAACTCACCGCGATGTGATGCCAGCGCCCCAGGCTGTCTGGACCAAAGACAGGTTTGGAGAAATAGATCTGGTTCCAGTCTCCGCCGCGTGTGATCCCATCAGGTCGATAGATGATGGAGAACATGAGGCTGCCATCTTCATAGATCTGCCAGTGCGGTTCGCCGTTGTCGTAGCCATCGGTGAGCAGCAGGGAGTTGTATTTTTTGTCGACGCTATCGACTTTGACCCAGCAACTGAGGGTGAGGGCTGAGTAGATGCCTTCGAGGTTCATGCGGACGCGGTCACCGGGGCGTTTGAACTCGAGGGCTTCTTTGCCGGGCCAGCGGCCTTCGGTCCAACGTGCGCCGACGGCACCGCCGGAGTGTTTGGGGTTGCGTGGTTCAGTGAAGTTGTTGACGAGGCGATCCCAGCGGTCGTCGGTCGAGTGTTTGAAGGTGTAGTAGGCGATGAGGCGGGGGTCGGTGCGAGCTTGTTGTGACCAGTCTTGCCAGGCGTCGAATCGACGTTGCTGACGCTGGGTGAGGAGATCGTGCAGTTCGCTGATGGGGAGGAAGTCGGTGGTGGTATTGCCGAGGGTCATGCCCTGTTTGAGGCTTGATGAGGCGCGGTCGGTGTGGGCGATGACCTCGCCTTCGAAGACGTGAACGGCGCTGCTGTTGTCTTTGACATTGAGGGCGAATTCGGTGCCGAGATCTTCGAGTTTCATGCCGGGAGCGTGTATGAGGAAGCCCTTGGCGGCGGGTGGCACGTGAACGCGGATGCGGCCGGAGAGGCAGCGGGCCTCCCATGAAGAGATGATCTCAAGTTCGGCGGCGCCTTCGAGGAGGGCGGTGGCGCCACTGAAGAACTCGATCTGCGTGAGGCCTTTGGTGAGTTTGATGGTGCGAGGGGTGATGGTGTCGCCGCTGCGGAGGGGGCTATGGGCGAACTCGGCATCCAAGGTTTGGCTGAGCATGGCGACGCCGCTGGAGGTGGCTTCGGGGGTGCTGGTTTCTTGGGGCCAGAGGAGGAAGGCGAGGGTGATGGCCGCGGCGGTGCCGAGGAGGGTTTTGATTGGACGATTGAACCAAGAGGACGGTGTGGGGGGCTTTGGTGAGGCTTGCCAAGCGGCGAGGGGGGTAGGTTGGAGCGAGAGGGTCCAGTCACGCAGGGTGGCGTCCATTTGGGAGCGCTGGCGGAGGAGGGAACGTGCGGCGGGGTCGGTCAGGAGGGCATCCTGGAGTCGGGTGAAGTCTTCAGGGGAAAGGGTGCCGTCGAGGTGGTGGTCGATGGCTTCGTTGAGATTGAATTCGGGAGCGTTCATGGGTTGCTGTGTTGCAGCTCCTTGGTCATGCAGGTTTGGAGAATGGTGCGAAGGCGTTGAAGGATTTTGTAGAAGGCGGCAACGGATTTTCCGGCGAGCTGGGCGGCTTCGTGGAATTTGACGCCGGGTTGGTAGGCAAGGTCGAGGTAGCGGGCTTGGTCGGCGGGGAGTTTGTCGAGGCAGTGGCGGAGGGCTTGGTGTTCGCGTTCGCGGAGGTCGGTTTCGGTGAGGGATTCGTCGGCGAGGAGATCGAGGAGGTCGTCGTTGAAGACGAGGCGGTCGCGGGCTTTGGTGCGACAGTGGCGGAGGGCTTCGAAGCGGGCGATGGTGCCGATCCAGGCCATGAAGTTGGAGTTGGGTTCGAACTGGCTGAATTTGCGCCAGGCGATGAGGGAGGTTTCCTGGAGGACGTCGTCGACGTCTTCCCAGGTGGGAAGGAGGGAGCGGAGGAAGCCACGGAGTCTGGGTTCGTGAGCCATGAAGAGGCGAACGAAGGCTTCGTAGGTTTCGGGGGTGGGAGAGGTGGGCACTAGGAGATACTGCCGATGGAGGGGGAATTTGGACAGGCTCTTTTTTTGGGGAAGGGGTTGGGCACAAAAAAAGGAGGCCGTTGGGCCTCCTTTTGATGGTTTGAACTTTTTTGGATGGGACCGACTACGCGCGACCGAGGTAGCTGCCGTCTTCGGTTTTGACGCTGATGCGCTCGCCAGTGACGATGAAGAGGGGGACCTGAACGGTGAGGCCGGTTTCGACGGTGACGGCTTTGTAAACGTTGTTGGCGGAGTCGCCTTTGACGCCGTCGGGAGCGTCGGTGACGAGCATGGAGATGGAAGCGGGGAGTTCCACTGCAGCGACGGTGCCGTCGGTGAAGACGACGTTGTATTTTTGACCTTCAATGAGGTATTGCTTCACGGCGACGATGATGTCGTTGCCGACGAGGACGTCTTCGAAAGTTTCGGGGTGGAGGAAGTGGTAGCCGTCGCCGTCGATGTAGCTGAACTCATGGGGTTCGCGCTCAAGGTTGACGCCGTCGAGAGACTCGTTGGAGGTGAGGCGGAGGTTGTGGACCCGGCCGGTGGCGAGGCTCTTGATGGACATTTGCACATAAGAAGCCATGCGAGGAGGCGTCTTGTGCTCCATGTCGGTGATGATGCAGACGTCGTTGTTGTGCCGAACGGCCTGACCGCGGCGGAGATTGATAACGGGGGTGGAAGCCATGGGAGGGTTGTGTTTAGGCAGTTTGAGGTGAATTGCAAGCGGGTAAATCGTGACAATGAGACCTGCTAGATTTCGAAAGTGAGGGCTTGGGGAGGGGCGCTGCGGGCGATGACGTGGGCGATGGTGGTGGTGTCGAGCCAGTTTTGCACGACGGATTGGAGGTCGAGTAGGGTGCGTCCGAGGCCGCAGCCACCGATGGCACCGCACTCGCAGGTGCCGGATTGGGTGCGGGCGTTTTCGCAGCAGGGGATGGGTTGAAAGGGGCCGTCGATGAGTTCGACGACCTGGCGAAGGGTGATGTCGGTGGAGAGAGACTGCATTTGGTAGCCGCCGCCGACGCCGCGTTTGCTGCGGAGGATGCCGCCGTTTTTGAGAGAGAGAAGGATCTGCTCGAGGAACTTTAGAGGGATGTGCTCTTTGGCGGCGAGATCGTGGATGGAGAAGGTGCGACCGGCGGTTTCACGGCCCATGGCGGTGAGGGCGCGGAGGGCATATTCGGCCTTCTTGGAGAGTTTCATTGTCGAGTTACCTGATAGACAATGAAAGGGGCTAAGGCAAGGGGAAGGGCAAAGAAAAAGGCCGGACTCTTGCGGAGTCCGGCCCTGTGAGAGGATCTGACAGGAGGCTTAGATGCCTTTGCTGACGATGTATTTGACGAGGTCGATGACGCGATTGGAGTAACCCCATTCGTTGTCATACCAGCTGACGAGTTTGAAGAACTTGTTGTTCAACTCGATGCCGGAGCCAGCGTCGAAGATGGAGCTGCTTTGGTCGTGGATGAAGTCGGTGGAGACGACTTCGTCGGAGGTCCAAGCGAGGATGCCTTTGAGGTAGGTCTCGCTGGCTTTCTTCATGGCCGCGGAGATTTCCTTGTAGCTGGTTTCCTTCTCGGTTTTGACGGTGAGGTCAACGACGGAGACGGTTGGAGTTGGGACGCGGAAGGACATGCCGGTGAGCTTGCCTTTGACTTCCGGGATGGCGAGGCCGACGGCCTTGGCGGCGCCAGTGCTGCTGGGGATGATGTTGATGGCAGCGCTGCGGCCACCTTTCCAATCCTTGGCGCTTGGGCCGTCCACGGTCTTTTGGGTGGCGGTGTAGCTGTGGATGGTGGTCATGAGGCCTTCAGCAACGCCGAATCCTTCTTTGAGGAGGACGTGGACCACGGGTGCGAGGCAGTTGGTGGTGCAGGAGGCGTTGGAGATGACGTGGTGAGCGGCGGGGTCATATTTCTCGTGGTTGACGCCCATGACGATGGTGATGTCCTCTTCTTTGCCGGGAGCAGAGATGATGACTTTTTTGGCGCCAGCGTCGATGTGGCCCTGGGCTTTGCTGCGCTCGGTGAAAAGGCCGGTGGATTCGATGACGATGTCGACGCCGAGTTCCTTCCAAGGGAGGGCGGAGGGGCCTGCACGGACGGCGAGGCATTTGATCTCGTGGCCGTCGACGACGAGGATGTCATCCTCAGCGAGGTCGGGGCTGGACTTCTTGGAGTAGACTTCCTCCTTGGCCTTGCCTTGGGTGGAGTCGTATTTGACGAGGTAAGCGAGATTGTCCGCGGGGACGAGGTCGTTGACAGCGACGACTTCAATTTCCTTGCCCAGGAGACCCTGGTCACAAATTGCGCGAAACACGAGGCGGCCGATGCGCCCGAAACCATTAATGCCGATCTTGACCATTGTATTAGTAAGTGATGTGGGGGGTTACGATTGGAGGGGAGGCATACCGCGAGGGGGCGGGGGTGTCAACCGAGGGATTCAGTTTGGGGTTTCCATTTGATGCCGCAGCCGGTGCTGGGGCGTTGGTTGTCAAGGGGTGGGAGTCCGGCGATTTGAGCGGCGAGGGCGGCGCGGAGGTCTTTTCCGGTGATGGGTTCCTGATTTCGGGGGCGGGAGCTGTCGAATTGACCGGCGTAGGTCAGACTGAGGGCACCGTCGAAGAGGTAAAAATCGGGGGTGCAGGCGGCGGCGTAGGCTTTGGCGACGGATTGGTCAGCGTCGAAGAGGTAGGGGAAGGTCCAGCCGTGGGCGGCGGCGAAAGGGGCCATTTTGTCGGGGGCATCGGCGGGGTAGTTTTCGGTGTCGTTGGAGTTGATGGCGACGACACCGACGCCAGCGGCATCGCATTCGGCGGCGAAAGCGGCGAGGGCGTCGGCGAGATGGATGACGAAGGGGCAGTGGTTGCAGACGAACATGACGAAGAGGCCATTGGGGCCGCGGGCGTCATCGAGGGTGAAAATGGAGCCGGAGGGATCGGGGAGTTCGAACTCGGGGGCGGTGGAGCCTAAGGGGAGGATGCGTGTGGAAGGGGTTTCAGCCATGGGGACTGAGTTGGCACGGATTTGGGCGGGTGCGAGCGAAGAAGTTGGGAAAATGGGGGGCGTTGTGGGGTGGGGTTTGGAGGGAGGGATAGAAGTTTGGAAATTGTGTTGGCAAGGGGTGAGGGATCGTGTCAAATCGGGGGCTCATGAAACGAATTTGCCTTTTTCTGTCGGTGGCTGCGGCCTTGGGTTCTTTGCAATTGAATGCTGCGGAGGGGGATGGGTTTGTGGCTTTGTTTGATGGGAAGACGATGGCGGGGTGGAAGAATCCTTATGAGTGGGGGCAGATTGAGGTGAAGGATGGGGAGATTCATCTGACCGGGGAGAAGAAGTTTTTTGTGATCACGGAGAAGTTGTACAGTGACTTTGTGTTTGAGGGGGATGTGTTTATTCCGGAGGGGAAGGCGAACAGCGGGTTTATCTTTCGGGGGTTGGTGGAGCCGAACAAGGTTTATGGGTATCAGGCGGAGGTGGATGGGGATGCGACGCGGAAGTGGTCGGGGGGCTTGTATGATGAGGGCCGGAGGCAGTGGTTCATTAGTCCGATCAAGGCGGATCCGGAGAGTGTGAAGGCGTTTCGGGAACGGGCGGGGGACGCGTTCAAGCGCAATGACTGGAACACTTACCGGATCACGTGTCAGGGGAAGAAGATCAAAATCGAGGTCAATGGCGTGGTGACCACGGATGTGGAAGATGGCATGGATGCGACCGGAGTGATCGCGATCCAGCATCACGGAGAGAAGGGGCAGACTTACAAGTTCCGCAATCTTCGGGTTAAGGAGCTGAAGTGAGAGGCTGAGAGCCTGGAGGAATTAGGGTTTGGGCTTTTTGGTCGCGGCCTTCTTGGCTGGTGCAGGAGCGGCTTTGGTAGCGGCTGGGGCGGCCTTCTTGGCTGCGGGAGCGGCTTTCTTGGCCGGGGCGGCCTTTTTGGCGGCGGGTTTGGTTTCGGTGGCGGGTTGACTGTTGATCCAGTCCATGACGTGGAACCACTGTTCGCCGCCATGGGGGCGGATGTGGTCGATTTCCTGGAGGAGACCGCGGCTGTAGAAGTTTTTCATTTCTTCAACGCTGAAGGGGCCGAATTCGACGAAGGCTCTGCTGAGATAGACGGGAGTGGTGCTCATAGGTAGTCAGGGTGTGAGGGTTACGAGCCTGCTCAAGCAAGTTTCCTGCCATGATCCCGAACTCCGAAGTTGGAGGCACCGCATTCGCCGCCATCATTGGCCGCACAAGTCGCCGGGAGATCTGGGGCGGTATCGATTTGATACAGCCGCTGCGATCCCCAACGTCTTGTGCCGTCAAGCCTGGCACCGCCTGCGGCACCTCGAACTTCGGAATCCGGGATAATCTTGCGGGGCATTGGCTGTGACTTGACCGAGGGCGCATGGAAGGGCAGGCTGGGGCGATGAAAATGACTTTTTGTTTGATTTTGGCGGGCCTGCTGGTGGGTGGGGATGGAATTTGTGCGGAAGAGGCGGTGAAGGAGGTGGTTTTGTTTGATGGGAAGTCGCTGGATGACTGGGAGATTGTGGACATCGGGGCGAGCGGGTATGTGGAGCTAGACGAAGATTTGGGGGAGATGCTGATTCGGCAGGGGGACAGTCTGAGCGGGGCGATTTACAAGAAGGCCAAGGAACTGCCGATCGAGCGCTATGAGATCAGTTTGGAGGCGAAGCGGACGGCGGGGGTGGACTTTTTCTGCGGGTTGACGTTTCCGGTGGGGAACTTGGAGACGTGTGCGACGCTGGTTTTGGGCGGATGGGGAGGCAGTGTGACGGGAATCTCGAGCATTGACGGGGATGACGCGTCGAACAATGCGACGGGGACCTATCAGCGGTATGAGGATGACAAGTGGTATGCGGTTCGGTTGCGGGTGACGCCCGAGAACTTGAGCGCGTGGATCGATGGCAAGCAGGTGGTGGATATTGACATTGCGGGGCGGAAAGTGAGTCTGCGAGCGGGGCCGATGGAGAGTTATGTGCCGCTTTCTTTGACGACCTACAACACGGCGGCATCGATTCGGAAGATGGTGTTCAAGCCGCTGGCGAAGGAAAAGTAGGAGGGGGTGGAGGTAGAGGTTGCACGGGGGCGGGAAATTTGTACTTTGCCGACCCGCGTCTGAGGCGGGTTTTGTTTCGTTTCCTTTTTTCTCCCTTTTCCTATGAGCCAACACATCAAACTTTTCATTCCAGGTCCCGTTGAAGTTTCTCCCGGGACGTTCGAAGCCATGTCGCAGCCGATGATGGGGCATCGGAGCAAGGGGTTTCAGGATTTGTATGCGGAGATTCAGCCGCAGTTGCAGGCGTTGTTTGGGACGAAGGGTCAGGTGTATTTGAGCACGTCTTCGGCGTGGGGGGTGATGGAGGGAGCGATTCGGAACCTGGTAACGAAGAAGGTTCTCAATTGCTGCTGCGGGGCGTTTTCGGACAAGTGGTATGATGTGGCGAAGCGTTGTGGCAAGCAGGCGGAGGCTTATCAGGTCGAGTGGGGTCAGCCGATTCTGGCGGAGGAGATCGACAAGCGCCTGGCGACGGGGGAATTTGACGCGCTGACTTTGATTCACAACGAGACTTCGACCGGGGTGTTGAACCCGATTGTGGAGATTGCGGCATTGAAGGCGAAGTATCCGGACGTGATGTTCATTGTGGATTCGGTGTCCGGGTTCACGACAGTGCCGATGAACTTTGATGAGTTGGGTATTGATGTGCTGCTGACGGGGAGTCAGAAGGCGTTCGCTTTGCCGCCGGGGTTGGCTCTGTTTACGGCGTCAGAAGCGGCGTATGCGCGGGCTGCGACGGTGCCGGATCGGGGTTACTATTTCGATTTCCTGGAGTTCCGTTCGAATGGCGAGAAGAGCATGACGCCAAGCACGCCGTGCATCTCACTGATTTACGGTTTGCAGCATCAGTTGAAGGTGATTTTTGCGGAGGGATTGGAGAATCGCTTTGCGCGGCATGAGCGGTTGAACGGGATGGTGCATGAGTGGGTGCGGCGGAACGGTTTTGAGTTTTTTGCGCCAGAGGGATACCGGTCGAAATCGCTGACATGCGTGGCGAATAATCGGGAGATCGATGTGGCGAAGTTGAACTCGATCTTAAAGGCTGAGCATCGGCTGATCATCGATGGCGGATACGGCAAACTGAAGGGCAAGACGTTCCGGATTTCCAATATGGGAGACGAGACGGATGAAACGATTGCGAGTTTGATCGCGTCGTTGGACGATGCGATGAGCAAGCTTTGAGTTGGTTATTGGGCGGAGGATTTAGACTGGTTCTCGACATGCTTGCCACCTTGCCCGGCGGCGGAGCGACCTCATTGGCGGCGTCAGCCGCTTGCCCGCTATTGATTCAATAGCGGGCTGCGCGACTTCCTTGCCACTGAGGCCGCTGCGCTCGCCGGATCAAAATGACAATCTTTTCGAGAACCGGTCTAGGCATCCGAGGCACCTGGACAAACTAGTTGGCCCTATTGTTTTTTTGCGGATGCGTTTTGATGCGCGCTGTGTTAAGACCGCGCCCATGCGTATGATCCCGAACTCCGCGATTGGAAGCAGCCCATCCACAACCTCCATTGGGGTTCCAAGACTCCGCAGCTCTTGCCCGGTATCGTTTAGATACAGGGACTGCGAGCCGCAAAGCCTTGGAACCGCAAGCGAGGCAGCGCCTAAGCTACTTCGAATCGCGGAATTCGGAATGATTGGCTATTTTTGTTTGGCGCTGATGGTGGGTATGTTGGCATCGTGCCGGACGTCTACTGGGTCTGGGACGACTGCGTATATGGAGAGTGCGACCTCGGGTGGGGCGGCGGATTTTTATCCGGCGGATGCGGGATGGGGTGACGCGACGGTGAGGCGAGCGGAGGCTGCGGAAGAGGGGGCGACGTTGTTCACGGATCAGGCAAGTTGGAATTTGCCAGGGGCGAATGTGTCTTTGAATGATGCGGCGCGGATGCTGGCTGGGATGGGGCCGGCGCGGGCGGCGGATGGGTTTGCGGATGTGCGGCGGACGGAGGCGTGGAGGCGACATCAGCGAGAGATGGACAAGATGTGGTCGGACTATGAGGGTCGGCACGAGCGGGCGATCCGGCAATGGGCGGCGCAGGAGATGCCGGATTTGGTGCGGGCGCAGACGTTGTTTTATCCGTTCAGCGGGCCGGACTTTTTGTTTGCGCAGGCGTTTTTTCCGAAGGCGGAAACGATGGTGATGTGCGGGTTGGAGCCGGCGGAAGGATTGCCGATGATGAATCAGCTTTCGCCGACTGAGGTGAGCGCGGGGTTGGCGACCTTGCGGACGGCAATCAGCAGTGTGATTCAGTTTAGTTTCTTCATCACGAAGGACATGAGGAACGATTTGGTGTCGTCGCGGTTTCGGGGGGTGCTGCCGATCATGATGGTGTTCATGGTGCGCTCCGGGCATGAGGTTGAGAGTGTGGATGCGATCCGGATTTCGGGAGATGGCAATCCGGTGATCACTCCGGTGGAGGCAGGTGGGGCACCGGGGTTGATGATTCGTTGCCGATCACCGCGTGGTGGGCTGGTGCGGGTGTTTTATGTGAAGCAGAATTTGGCCGATGATAGTCTGAATCCGGGGAGTCCGTTTCTGGCGTTTGTGCGGCAGGTGGCGCCTGGGGTGGCGTTTACCAAGAGTGCCTCTTACTTGATGCATGAGAGCTATTTTTCGACGATTCGGAACTACTTGATGAATGAGCGGTCGGCTTTGGTGCAGGATCCTTCGGGGGTGCCGTATCGGAACTATGATCTGAACCGATGGGATTTGAGGTTGTATGGGAACTACCAGCGGACATTGCCCTTGTTTGGGGATGGGGCGCAGCAACCGGATTTGGCGCAGGCGTATGCAGAGCGGCGGCATGGGGCGCTGGCCCTGCCGTTTGGGATTGGGTATTTGTATCAGCCTGAGGCGACTTGTTTGATGGTAGGTCGGAGGCGGTAATTGCGAGGGCTACTCAGCTGTTTTTTTGGGGCGGGATTTGCCTTTGCCTTTGGGTTTTGATTGGGGAACGGGCATGCCCTGGAGGGCGGTGTCGCGGAAGCGGTCGGCGAGGGCTTGCCAGTGAGCGGCCAGTTCTTTGACGCGTTCGGGTTCGGCGGCGGCGAGGTCATTTTGTTCGGCGCGGTCGGTCTTGAGGTTGTAGAGGGACCAGGCTTTGGTTTGGTTGTCGGCGACGATTTTCCAGTCGTCCTGGCGGAAGGCGCGGTTGTTTTCGTGGAAGAACCAGAGGGCGTCGTGGAGGATGGCAGTGCTGGAGTTGAAGGCGGGGATGAGGCTGCTGCCGGGGAGAGCGGGGGCTCCGGGGATTGCTGCGGCGGGGGCGCCGGCGATTTGCATGACGGTGGGGAGGATGTCGATGACGTGAGCAGGGGTGTGGCGGAGGGCGTTTTTCTCCGGGATGCCGGCGGGCCAGTGAGCGATGAAGGGGGTGCTGATGCCGCCTTCGTGGACCCAGGTTTTGTGGCGACGGAAAGGGGTGTTGGCGGCGCTGGAGAAGCCGGGGCCGAGGCAGAGATAGGACGCGGCGGAACCCATGGGAGCGGCGGGGTCGTGACCGTCATCGCGGACCATGATTTCGGCGCTGGCACCATTGTCAGAGAGGAACATGATGAGGGTGTTTTCGAAGGCCTTGGAGGCTTTGAGGTGGGCGACGATGCGGCCGATTTCCTGGTCCATGCGGTCGATCATGGCGGCATGGATGGCCATTTTGGTGGCCTGGAAGCGTTGTTGTTCGGGGGTGAGTTTTTCCCAGGGGAGGGGGTGATTGATTTCGCCGGGTCCGAGTAGAGCGAGGTCGTCCGGGAAGTCGTAGGGAGGGCCGAGTTTGGGTTCGAGAGGGGAGAGGGAGGCGGGTTGCAGGCCGAGTTTCTTTTGGCGTTGATGACGTTGGGTGCGGAGTTTGTCCCAGCCGTCGAGGTAGAGGTCGCGGTATTTGGCAATGTCCTGGGGGAGGGCTTGGAGGGGGAAATGCGGGGCGGCGTAAGCGAGGTAGGCGAAGAAGGGGGCTGCCTGGTGATGGGAGGCGTGGTCCTGGAGGTAGGTCAGGAGGTGATCGGTGACGGCGATGGTGCTGTAGAAGCCGGTGTCTTTTTCGATGGGAGGGAGGGGTTGATCGTCTTCAAAGAGAGACTTGGGGTTGAAGAAGCGGCCCTGGTCTTTGATATGAAAGGAGCGGTCGAAGCCGGAAGCGATGACGTCGCCATCGACATGCCATTTGCCGGCTTGATAGGAGCGGTAGCCGAGGGGTTTGAGTCGAGCGGGGATGAGAGTGGCCCAGGAGGGGCGGGTGCCCTGGCCGCCGAAGCCTTTGGGGTCGACGCCGGGGATGGTGTCGCGGCGGATTTGTTGAGGGTAGTAGCCGCTGAGGAGAGCGCTGCGGGTTGGCCAGCAACGGGTCGTGTTGTAGAATTGAGTGAAGCGAAGGCCGCTGGCGGCGAGGGCGTCAAGGTTGGGGGTTTGGATTTCACTGCCGTAGCAGCCGAGGTCGGACCAACCGAGGTCGTCGGCGATGATGACAAGGATATTGGGTGGTTGCTTGGCGGTAAGCGTGGCGGGGAGGAAGGCGAGAGTGAGCAGGAAGGCGAGATGGCGCATGGTGGTAGATAGCAAAAACCCCGGGCTGGTTCGAGTGAACGCAGCACCGGGGTGATAACGGTTTGGGAGGCGTTGTCTTGCGGTTAGTGAGCCAGCAGCCACTCGGTGGTGCGGGGGTTGAAGTCGTCCATTTTCTCCCAGTGGAAGGCGTGGCCGGCGTCGTCGTAGAGATGCAAGTCCGCGCCGGGAATGGCGGCGGCGACTTCCTCGCTCATCCACTTGGGGGTGAAGGTGTCGTTTTTGCCGCCGATGACGAGGGTGGGGCACTTGACGTTTTTGAGTTCGGAGAGGGTGTTGTGGGTGATGGCGGCGGCGGCTTGGGCTTCCATCGCGTGGACGGGCTGGGGGGCGGCGTTGGTGGCGGCGTCTTTGAGGCCTTGCTGCATATTGTTCCAGCAGTCGTCATTATCGAACCAGGGTTTGGTGAAGATGAGCATTTGGACGTAGTGCATGAAGTCCTCGGGGCGCATGGTGGACTTGCACTTCATCAGGTGCTGCCAGGTGTAGAGACCGAAGCGGTCCTGACGGGCCCAGGTGCACATGAGGATCATGCTTTTCACCTTATCGGGGTGGCGAAGGGCGAGTTGCTGGGCGATGACGGAGCCGAGGGAGCAACCGACGACGCGGGCTTGTTTGATGCCGAGTTGATCCATGAGGCCGGCGTAGTCGTCTGCCATCATGGCGGAGGTGTAGGGGCCTTCGGGTTTGTCGGTGAGGCCGACGCCGCGGTTGTCGCCGAGGATGCAGCGGAAGTGCTTTTCCCAAGCTTGGGCGTGAGCGTCCCAGACGCCGCCGGGAGCGGTGACGCCCATGATGCAGATGACGGGGTCGCCGCTGCCGCGTTCGTCATAGTACATTTGGATTCCGTTGGTGGTGATGTGAGGCATGGCTTAGCGAATGAGGTGGGTGGTGAAGATCGAAGGAAGGGCGGATGAGATTATTCTTCGTCGGCAGCCGCTTTGGTCTTTTTCTTTTGCAGCATCATGACGGTGATGAGGACGGCAAGGAGGGCGCCACCGCCGATGGCGATGCCGACCGGGAATCCGCTTTCCTCCTCGACCACAGGGCTGGGGGACGGGGTAGGTTTGGGGGCGGGTGGTGGTGTGGTGGGGGTTTTGGGGGCGGCTGTGGCGCCGATGGGTGCGGAGGGATCGGTGGTTTCAGGAGCGGCGGGTTTGGTGCCGGCTTCAGCTTCAGCGAGGGCTTTGGCGACGCGATCGTCTTTGATGGGGGCGGTGCCGCCACCGACAGCGGCGGTGCTGGCGTTGAAGGCGCGTTGGGCGTTTTTCTTGCGCTGGATTTCGTTCTTCAAGGTGACGACTTGACCACGGAGATCGGCGAAGATTTTGGAGTAGTCACGATTGTTGGAGCCAGCGGCTTTGACGGCGCTATCGAGTGCGGCTTCGGATTCGACGGCATTTTCGTCTGCCAGGTAGCGGAAGACGGCGACGAGGAGTTCGTTTTGTTTGGCGAGGGCTTCAATGTCGATGGCTTGGAGTTTGGCGCGTTCGGTGATGAGAGCTTTGTGGGCTTCAGTCATGCTGGCCATATCGAATTTGTAGGGGATGAGCCAGCGAATGCGGGAGCGTTTTTCGGCGTCGTATTGGGCCTTCCAGGTATCGGTGGCCTGCTTGAGCGCGTTTTTGGTGCGAGTGAGGTCGGGTTCGACAAGGCGACCGAGGCTATCGGTTTGGGCCTTGAGGATGACGGGTTGTTCACGGATCATCTTGAGAAGAACGGCTTCGTAGTTCTTCATGATCTCGAGGACTTCGGGGATCAGGGTGGGGTAGTGGGTGGAGGCGAAGAAGCCGTTGGTGGGGTCGATGAAACGATCATAGACCCGCAGGGCGGAGATCCAGTCTTCCCATTTTGGGGAGGCGGCGGTGATTTTGATTTCGTTGCGGAGGCGGTAGGCGCGGATGTTATAGTCGTCACGTTTGACTTCTTCGGGGCTGAGCCATTTGCCATCGACTTTGAGTTGGCCGGAGACGATTTTTTCCTTTTCAGCCTGGAGGTCTTTGATGATTTGCTCGACCTGGGTGGCTTCGGGGGTGCCGGCGTATTGATTGGTGAAGGGGCGGAGGCGGTCCTGGATGAGGCGCTCGTATTCGTCGGCGCCCATCATGTCTTTGGTGGGGACGAGTTCGGCGAGTTTTTGATTTTTGAGGGCGAGTTCGGAGGGGCGCTGGCGGATGATTTCGACGATGTCAGCGCGAGGGAAGTCTTTTTCGTCGGGGATTTTGGGGGTGAGTTGGTAGCGAAGGCGGACGCTGGTGGCGCTTTCGTTGAGGATGGTGCCCTCTTTGCGGTCGCCATTTTTGAAGACGATGATGTCGGCGCGGAGTGCGGAGGTGGCAGACAAGAGCGCCAAGGTGGCGAGGCTGAGGCGGCGAAGAAGCATGGCGATGATGAGGGGGTTAGAATGGGGGTGCGCGGCGGCAGGAAAGCCGTCGGGAAGGAATTGTTAGCGATTTTCGAATCGGGAGTAAAGCGCGAAGCTGTTCCGGTGAGGATTTTTTGAGGGAGGAATCGCTTTGGGGAGATTTAGAGAGAGTGCAAGCCAGCGGCTTGCACCACGATGTCAGTCCTGGTTTTTGGCGGGATCGGAGCCTGGAGGGGAATCGGAGCCGAGTTCGTCCTGGCGGGCGAGTTCTTCGAGGGTGGGTTCTGGCGAAGGTGAGTCCGAAGTGGCGGGGGTGTCGGAAGCGGGCTTGGATTTGTCTTCGGTTTTGGCGCGCTGCTGGTATTCGTCTTCGATGTCGGCGTCTTCTTCGTCTGAGAACCAGGGGGTGTAACCGTCTTTGTCCCAGTCATCGACTTCCTTTTCGAGTTCGGCTTCGTCTTTGGCGAGTTGGGCGTGGTATTCGGGATAGGCTTCTTTGTCCTTTTTATCCATGAAGTAGGCGAGGACAACACAGATGCCGTAGAGCACGTAGAGAGGGCCGGACATGAGCAGGAGGGTCAGGATGTCTGGTGTGGGCGTGATGATGGCCGCGAAGATCATGATGGCGATCAAGGCGTAGCGCCAAGTGGACTTCATGATTCGGTAATTCAGGATGTCGAGTTTCACGAGCGCCATGACGATCACGGGGAGTTCGAAGGCGATGCCGAAGACGAGGATGAAACGGGTGGTGAAGGTCACGTAGTTGTCCAACGACCAGGTTTGGGTGGCACCGACTGAGGAGGCGAATTCGGAGAAGAAGACGAGGGCCCTTGGGAGCACCTGCCAGTAGGCGAAAGTGCAGCCGCCGAGGAACAGGCCGGTGCCAATTCCGATGGCAGGGAAGAGGAGTTTTTTTTCGTTGGTCTTCAACCCTGGAAGGATGAACTGGAGCAGGAAGATCAGAAGCAGGGGGAAGGAGGCGATGACGGCGGCGATCAACGAGACGTTGACGGCCATCATGAAGGGGCCTGCGATGTCGAGATTGATCAGGAGTTTTCTGGCGGCTTCGATATCTGTAGCGAAGCCCGCGAGGACCATGGGGTAGAGCAGGATGTTGAAGAGCTGTTTGTAGAAGGCGAAGGCGGCGAAGGCAGAAACGAAAAGGGTGGTCGCCATCCGGACCAACATGGTGCGGAGGTCTTCGAGGTGGTCGAGAAAGGGCTTTTCCTCATCCTCTTTGTTGAGGTTGATGGCGACTTTTTCGCGGGCTTTGAAGACTTTGTTGAGTGCGGCTTGCCACATGGGAATGGAATGGGGGAGGGTGAAAGGGGAGGGAAGTTAGATTAGCCCCTGGGCTGACATCCGTGCGTAGAGGGCGAGTGTCAGGGCGTTGGTGATCTCATTGGCAGCGATCATCCGACGGAGTTCCCCCGCACTCACGGGTCGCACGGCGCTGATGTGCTCGCTGTCCTCCGGTTCGGGCTGACCGACGACGCACACGGGCTCCGCTCTGAAGAGATAAACGTGTTCGTTGGTGAATCCTTGCGAAGGGAGGAAATAACCGAGGGGGCGGAGGGCGCCGAGGTTGGGATGGAGGACGACGCCGGCTTCCTCGCGCAGTTCGGTGAGGGCGGTGTCGATGATGGTTTGGCGGGGGTCGGGGCTGTCGATGACATCGATTTGACCGGCGGGGAATTCCCAGAGGGTGTCTTGGACGGGGATGCGTTCCTGGGAGATGAGGAGGTAGCGACCGTCTTCGAGGACGGGGGCGATGGCGACGGCGGCTTTGCGGTGAGCGATGGTCCAGGTGATGGGGCGATCCGGGCGGCCGGGGGTGAGGAAGTCGGCTTGTTCGATCTGGATGTAGGGGTCGGCGTAAGTCTGCCGTGAGGCGACTTTTTTCCAGCCGTCGCCGTCGCGGATCTGGAAGAGGGGGAAGTCTTTGGTGGTGGCGAGGCTCATGCTTGAGGGCTGAGGGCGGCGCGCCAGCGGGTGAGTTGGGAGGCGATGTTCTTGGGGGAGGGGGCGCCGATGCCCTGGCGGGCTTCGAGGGCGGTTTGGACGGAGAGGCAGTCGAAGAGATCGGCCTCGAAGGCGGGGGAGAAGGATTGGTATTCTTCGAGGGTGAGCTGGGCGAAGCCGCGTTTTTCGGAGAGGGAGAAGGCGACGAGTTTGCCGATGACTTCGTGAGCCTGGCGGAAGGGGACGGCGTGTTTGACGAGGTAGTCGGCGAGGTCGGTGGCTAGGAGGAGAGGGTCGGAGGTAGCGGCGGCGGTGCGGGGGGCGTTGACGTCCATGCCGGAGATCATTTCGGCGACGACTTCGAGGGTGGTGTGGAGGGTGTCGATCGAGTCGAACAGGGGTTCTTTGTCCTCCTGGAGATCGCGATTGTAGGTCATGGGCAGGCCCTTGAGGAGGGTGAGGAGGCTCATGAGATTGCCGACGAGGCGTCCGGTTTTGCCGCGGGTGAGTTCGGCGACATCGGGGTTCTTTTTTTGCGGCATCAGGCTTGAGCCGGTGGTGTGGGCGTCGCTGAGCGTGACGAAGCCGAATTCGGCGGTGCACCAGAGGATGATGTCTTCGCTGAGGCGGGAGAGGTGGATGCCGCAGAGAGCGATGTCGAAGAGGAGTTCGGCGATGAAGTCGCGGTCGCTGACAGCGTCCATGCTGTTTTGGGAGACCGCGGCGAAGCCGAGTTCGGAGGCGACGAAGGGGCGGTCGATGATGATGGTGGAGCCGGCGAGGGCGCCAGAGCCGAGGGGCATGACGTCGAGGCGTTTGCGAGTGTCGGCGAGGCGTGAGGCATCGCGGGAGAGCATCTCGACGTAGGCGAGGAGGTGATGGGCGAAGAGGACGGGTTGGCCGCGTTGGAGGTGGGTGTAACCGGGAACGACGGCGTCCGGGCAGCGTTCGCAGGCTTCGACGAGGGCGCGCTGGAGGTGAGTGATATCGGTGGTGAGGCGGTCGATGGCGTCTTTGCAGTAGAGGCGGACATCGGTGGCGACCTGGTCATTGCGACTGCGGGCGGTGTGGAGTTTGGCGCCGGCGGGTCCGATGCGGGCGGTGAGGTTGGACTCGATGTTCATGTGGACGTCCTCGAGGGAGGACTGGAACTCGAAGTCGCCGTGTTCGATTTCGTGTTGGATCTCGAGCAGGCCTTTTTCGATGGCGGCGCGTTCGCCGGAGGTGAGGATGCCGGCTTTTTCGAGGCCTTTGGCGTGGGCGATGGAGCCGCGGATGTCCTGGGCGTAGAGGCGCCAGTCAAAGGAGACGGATTCGCCGAAGGCTTGGACGAGTTGGCTGGTGGGTTGAGAGAAGCGGCCTTTCCACATGATGAACGAGAGGTGACGAAATGAGATTGGGAGGGGAGGAGAGTAGCGAGTTTCGGCGAGGGTGCAAGAAGAGTGCCTTTTCTGGGCTTTTTGTGTTTGACGATGGCGGAGGATTGGCGCTTAATGGTGTTCGCAGCTGCGTTTTATCAGCGCAGCCCTGTGTTTGGAGAGATGGCTGAGTGGTCGAAAGCACATCTTTGCTAAAGATGCGTAGGAGTAATCCTACCGAGGGTTCGAATCCCTCTCTCTCCGCCATTTGGGTTTAATGGCAAACGAATTGGCCGAGAGCAGTTTAAGGAAAACTGTAGCCGCACCTTTGGGGCGGCGGAGGCGGACCTGGGCCCTTGTCAGCTTGGGACGTATGCATTGATATGCCCCGGCACTGGCAAAGGCCCACCTCCACCTCCGGCGCTCCCAAATCATCGGCTACATCTTTTCTTAAATCCGCTAGCGGACGGCGGCTTTGCCGGGGACGCGGGGGTCGTGGGCGGGGAGGAGTTTGGCGGATTGAGGGTCCCAGAGAATGGCTTGGCAGGCGCCGAAGCCGGGACTTTCGGAGAGGGTGTGGCCTTGGTTGGAGAGGGTTTTGAGGGTTTCCGGGCCGAAGGCGGATTCGATTTTGAGTTCGGCGGGTGCCCATTGGTGATGGAATCGGGGGGCGGCGAGGGCTTCGGCGGGTTTCATGCCGTGGTCGATGATGTTGGAGATGGCGAGTAGAGTTTGGGTGATGATGGTGGGGCCGCCGGCGGCGCCGACGGTGAGGATGGGGCGACCATCGAGGAGAACGAGGGTGGGGCTCATGCTGGAGAGGGGACGTTTGCCTGCAGCGACGGCGTTGGCTTCGGCGCCGATGAGTTTGAAGGCGTTGGGCACGCCGGGCTGGATGGAGAAGTCGTCCATTTCGTTGTTGAGGAGGACGCCGGTTCCGGGGATGACGACTTTGCTGCCGAAGGCGGTATTGATGGTTTGGGTGAGAGCGACCCAGTTGCCTTCGGTATCGGCGGTGCTGAGGTGGGTGGTGTGTTTGCCGAAGATATCGCCTTCCCAGCGGGGAGGGAAGCCGTGGCCCTTGACGTCAGCAGCTTTTTTGGGGTCGATTTGTTTGGCGAGGGAGGCAGCGTATTCGGGATCGACGAGGCCTCGGGGGACTTTGGCGAAGGCGGGGTCGCCGAGCCAATGAGCGCGATCGGCGAAGGCGAGTTTCATGGCTTCGGTGATGAGGTGGACGCGATCGGCGGCGGGGAGGGTGGCGATGGGGAAGTGCTCCATGATTTGGAGGATCTGGGCGACGTGGACGCCGCCGGAGCTGGGGGGAGGCATGCAGACGATGTCGTGGTTTCGGTAGCGGACTTTGATGGGGGTGCGCGGTTCGGGTTGGTAGGCGGCGAAGTCGGCGGCGGTGGTGATGCCGCCGTTGGCTTTCATCCAGGCTTCGGTTTGCTGGGCGAAGGGGCCTTTGTAGAACCAGTCGGGGCCGTTGGAGGCGATGGCGCGGTAGGTTTTGGCGAGGTCGGTTTGGATGAGGGTGTCGCCTTTGTTCAGGGGGGAGCCATCGGGTTTGAGGAAGATGGCGGCTGAGGCGGGGAAGGAGGCGAGGTCCGCTTTGACGGAAGCGAGCTTGCGGGCGAAGACTTCGTCGATGGGGAAACCGCGTTCGGCGAGGTCGGCGGCGGGGGTGAGGAGGTCGGCGAGGGATTTGCGGCCATGTTTTTTGAGGGCTAGGTCATAAGCGGCGAGAGCGCCCGGCACGGCGCTGGCGAGGGAGCCGGTTTTGCTGGCTTTTTCGTCGAGTTTGCCGTTGATGATGTACATGTCCCGGGAGGCGGTGGCGGGGGCCATTTCGCGGCCGTCGATGGCGGTGAGGGTGCCGTTGGCGGCATGGATGAGGATGAAGCAGCCGCCGCCGATACCGGAATTGTGGCTGTCGGCGATGCCGAGGGTGAGGGCGGCGGCGATGGCGGCGTCGATGGCATTGCCACCGTCAGCGAAGGCGGCCAAGGCGGCGTCGGTCGCGAGGGGATGAACGGTGGCGACGGCCTGTTGTGGTGAGGCAGGGGACTGAGCCAGGAGGGCTGATGCCTTGATGGCGATGGCGAGAAAGGCGACTAGAGAAAGCAGGCGAGGAGGGAAGGGCATAGGGGGGACAGGCGACTTAGGTTGAACGTGCGCCTTCCCCGACGGGTGTCCAATGAGAATGAGCCTAACGAGGATCCCTCAAATTGGTGAGGCAGGGGGGCTCGGAATCCCTGATTTTGTCAGAAAGAGGAGGTGATCCTTATGCTTGGCGGGACTTTCTCCAGGCTACCCACGCGCTGCGGTAGCTGGCGACGACGGCGGTCAGGCCGATGCCCAGGAAGGCGGACCGATCCTGTAGGATGGAGAGGTCAGGGGTGGTGGCCAAAGGGTTGGCGAGTGCGACCTGACCCAAGCCTGACCCGACTAACGCGGTTGTGCCGAGAAAGATCGTAGTCAGTGTGAGTGTCCAGAAGAAGAAGGCGCGCATATTCTTTGGGAGAGGTTCGGGATTCGGGATTTAGCTGAACAAAAGAAATCCGGCAATACTTATTTTGATATTATCAAAATTAAACGATTTTCGAGTTTTTGAATACGCCATTCAATCAGCGCATTTCTTATGCCAGTCTAGCAGCGAATTGTGACGAGGTCGTAGCGCAGGCTGGTAGGGATGGTGGTGGTGGGTCGATTGCGACGTGAGCTGGGGCCGGGAGAATCGGGAGGAGCGGAACCAAACCTATCGTGAGGTTTGGTGGAGCATAGCGGGTTCGAACCGCTGACCTCCTGCATGCCATGCAGGCGCTCTACCAACTGAGCTAATGCCCCAAAAGATCACCGGGGGTGGCGATTCGGAGGAGAGGACGGTAACGCAACGTTCGAGTCTGACAACTTGAATTTGCAGGTTTTGAAACTGGGAAATCGAGGTTGTCGATCAGGTTCAGTCATCGGAGTCGTCGCCGGCTCTGCGTTTTTTGAGGGGAGAGACATTGCGATGGACCCAGACGCTTTGCATCATGCCCATGAGGAACATGGTGACGAGGAGGAAGGTGCCGCCGTAGGAGATGAAGGGGATGGGGATGCCGATGACGGGCAGGATATTGAGGTTCATGCCGACATTCTGGAAGGTGTGGGCGAAGAACATGGCGACGACGCCAATGGCGAGAAGGCGTCCGAGTTGGTCGCGGGCGTTGTAGGCGACAAAGACACCCTGGAGGAGGAGGAGGAGCATGGCGGAGAGCATCAGCAGGGCACCGCGGAAGCCGAATTCCTCGGCGATGACAGCGAAGATGAAGTCGTTGATGGATTCGTTGGGGAAGAAGGTGCGGTGGACGGAGCCGCCTTCGGGGGCCTTGACGGAGAGGGGGCCTTTGCCTTCGAGGCCGGCGGAGCCGACGGCGAGTTCGAGGTGGTAGGGGACCCAGCCTTCTTTTTTCATGTTCACCTTGTCCCGCTGGTCGGTGTTCATGTAGATGGGGGTGTCGATGCGGAGTTTTTGGTAGTCTTTGAGGCCGAAGAAGTAAACGAGAGGGACGACACAGAGGACACCGAGGACGAGTACGATGAGGTAGCGGAAAGGGACGCTGCCAGCGAGCATGAGGCCGAGGAAGACGGGGCCCCAGACGAGGCCGGAGCCGAGGTCTTCTTTGGCGACGAGGGCGGCGGGGATGCCGGCGATGACGACAGCGACGATGACTCGAAGGAAATGATGGCGAAAGATGGGGAGGAAGCGGGGGAGGTCTCCGAAGACGACGGCGAGGATGAGGATGCCAGCGGTGATGGCGACTTGGGAGGGTTGGATGGATTGACCGGCGATTTCGAGCCAGGCTTTGTTGCCGCCTTTTTCGATACCAATGAATTCCAAGGCGATGAGGCCGCCAATGCCGACCAAATAAGCGGGGACGCAGGCCCAGCGGATCCATTTGTAGTCGATGAGTGAGGCACCGAGGAAGATGGGGAGGCCGATGATGGCGTAGCGGATTTGCTCGCGCCACTTCATGGAGAGGGCGGCGCCTTCTTTGTAGGCGGAGGCGTTGTAGATGGCGTAGACTCCGAAAGCGATGAGCGCAGCCATATTGAGGATGAGAATCCAGTTGAGGCTGAGGAGTTTCTTGAAAAGGGGGGTCATGGAGGCGGGGCGGGCCGGTGGGTCGAGCGCGAGAGGCGGCGGTTAGGCGGGGACGGCGGCGAGGAGTTTGCGGGTGTATTCGTGCTGGGGGGCTTCGCAGAGCGCGTCGGCGGGGCCTTGTTCGACCAGTTTTCCGAGGTGCATGACGGCGATGTGATCGCTCATGTGGCGGACGACGGCGAGGTCATGGGCGATGAAGAGGTAGGTCAATTTGAATTCGTCCTGGAGGTCTTTTAGAAGGTTGAGGATTTGGGCCTGGACGCTGACGTCGAGGGCGCTCACGGGTTCATCACAGATGAGGAATTTGGGCTGGACGGCGAGGGCGCGGGCGATGCCGATGCGTTGGCGTTGACCGCCGCTGAATTCGTGAGGGTAGCGGCCGGCAGCGTCGGCGGGGAGGCCGACTTTTTTGAGGAGGCTTGCGACGGTATCCTGGCGTTCGTTGCGGGTGAGGGAGCGGAAGTGGATGGAGAGGGGTTCTTCGACGATGGCACCGACCTTCATGCGGGGGTTGAGGGAGCCGATGGGGTCCTGGAAGATCATTTGCAGGTCCTTGCGGAGG
>CANETF010000050.1 GCA_947440575.1 Verrucomicrobiaceae bacterium | reverse complement strand
TGTGATGGTGCGGGCGAGATTCATACCATGTTTTCAACGCTCATAAGCATAGCTTTCCTGCCCGCTGCGCCAAGATTTATTTTGGCAGCGGGTTTTCGAAGGCTGATGAAGGCTGTTCGGTTCAGCTGGGTTCAATCGGCATCGAGCACGAGGACGCGGTCATCGCCGAGCGGGACTTCCTTGGGCTTCCAGGCGCATTCATTGCTTTGGTGCGTGTCCTGCCACCGGAAGGCCGGTTCATCGGCATCGGCAGGAATCCATTGTTTGATGGCCTGCCAGGGCGGCTCGATGGGCTCGAAAGTCTCGATGTCGAAAGGGGGATCGGGTGGTGGTGGGATGTTGATGAGTCCCTCCCAGAGGCCGAGGAGTCGCAAGAAGAACTCGATCTTCTCGGGCTGGATGAGAGTCTCGACTCGCTTCATGGTGCCACGGCAGCAGGGGCACTGGAGGGGATCGGCTCCCCAGGTGGCGAGGATGAGGTCGCGCCAGAGTGGCTTCATGGCCTGGGCGCTGGCGGGCGGTGGTGGGATGAGGAGCGGGTCCGTTTCAGGTGGTGGTGCCTTTTGCTCATTTTCGGCGGGTGATTCGCTCTTTTCCGGGGGTGGGACGATTGGCTGGACAGCGGGGCGGTTCATGCCTCGGGATTTGTTCGAGTAGAGGCCGTAGTAGCGGATGGTGTGCTGGCTCTTGGGCGGGATGTGCTCGATGACAGCGGCGAGGAAGTCGGTGGCGGGGAAGACTTCGAAGTTGCGTTTGGTGTTCCAACTGCGGCGGGAGCGGTAGATGACGGTCTTGGTGACGGGGTTCCAATGGATTTTCTGGAGGGAGAAGGGGGCGCGGAGGAGATATTGATTCGCTTCGCTCACCCTTCGGGCAGCCATTCGGCTGTCTATCTCCGCTTCGCTCCGGTTCGGCGAGGCGTTGGCGGCCTTTGAGGTCGCGCGGGCCAACGGGTGCTGGGTCGGCGTGGACATGGAAGCCGCTGTGTTTCCAGGAGAGGAGGTCGGCGAGCTTGGTCTGGCTGATGAGTTTGGCGCTGTGCAGGGCGTGGAGGAAGCGGGCGCGGAAGAGGTCGGTGAGCGGGGCGAGGTCCTCTACTGGCATGCAGTGGAAGCGGCCTTCTGCATCAAAGAGGCCGTCGGAGGCGAGGATGTGGAGGTGGGGATGAAAGACGAGGTAGTCGCCAAAGGTGTGCAGAGCGGCAGCGGCGGCGAGGCGGCCTTTGGGTAAATCGAGGCGGGTGCGGAAGTGGTCGCGCAGGCAATCGGTGGCGGTTTGGAAGAGGTGGGTGAGGAGGCGGCGACGTTTGCGGAAGATGCCGCGGAGCACTTTGGGGATGGTAAAGACGAGCTGGCGGTGCGGGACGGGGTGGCAGACGCGGGCGGCGATCCATTTGGCGGTCTGGCGGGTGCGGCGCTGGTGGCAGGCGGGGCAGATGTGGCGGGCTTTGCAGGTGAAGGCGAGCAGGCGCTCGTGGCCGCAGTCGGGGCAGTGGTAGCGGGTGAAGCCGGTGGTGAGGTCGCCACAGCGGTAGTAGGCCTGGACGGCGGTGACGGATTCCGGACGGAGGGGACCCATGGCGGGTTGGTGGTGTTTCTCGTAACTGGTGAGGAAGTCATCCCAGGCGGTGTGGACGACCTGCCAAAATGGGGAGGCGCGGGGGCGGCGTGGCTGGTAGATGGACGCCATAACTGTTCTTTAGAACAGTTATGGCATATGCGATGTTTCACGGTCGATAAATCGCATTCTGGCGAATGCGCCTACGGGGCGCTGCGTGGCGGGGAGTGGGTCAGGCTTTCCAAAGGTCCTCGCCGTAGCTCCAGCCTTCGCGCACCGGTTCCTTGATCCAGGCATCGAACTCGGGCGCGCCTTTCACCTTCATGGCGGGGGCGTCCCATTCGAGGGATTTGCCGGAGCGGATGGCGAGGACGCCGACGTTGACGAGTTCGGTGAGGGGGCAGGCGTAGTCGAAGTGGGAGCCAGCGTGGGGGATGGTGCCGCGGATGGCGGCGAAGAGCTCGCCGATGGGGTCGCCGGCGACGGAGCGGGGGAGGGGGCGTTTTTTGAGGAGGTCGACGAGCGGGGTCATGCGTTCGCGGGGCCAGAGCTGGGGGCTTTGGACGCGCATGCCGTCGGAGAAGAGAGTTTCTTTGGAGCCGACCATGATCATGCCGTTGCCGGGGAGGCCTTTGGTCATGCCGGGGAGGGGTTCGGGGAGTAGGCCGCCTTCGTACCAATGGAGTTTGACGGGGGGGAGGGCGCCGCGGGCGGCGAAGTGGTAGATGATGTGGGAGGCGGGGGCGGTGTAGTCTTTAAGAGCGCCGGGCTTTTGCTCGACGACTTCGACTTTTTCGGGTGAGCCGAGCTGGAGGGTCCAGAAGGGGGCGTCGAGGCAGTGGCAGCCGATGTCGCCGAGGCCGCCGCAGCCGTAGTCCCACCAGCCGCGCCAGAACTGGGGGAGGAATTTGGAGCTGTAGTCGCGGGCGGCGACGGGGCCCTGCCAGAGGTCCCAGGAGACGTCGGCGGGGACGGGTTCGGCGGGGGGGAGGGTGGTGGGGAATTTGTCGGAGAAGCCGACTTTTCCGGCGGGTCGGTCGGTCCAACAGTGGACTTCTTTGACGTCGCCAAGGATGCCGGCTTCGAACCATTCTTTGACGAGGCGGATGCCTTCCCAGCAGTGGCCCTGGTTGCCCATGACGGTTTGGACGCCGTATTTGTGGGCGGCTTTTTGGAGGGTGCGGACCTGCCAGATGTTGTGGGCGAGGGGTTTCTGGACGAAGACGTGTTTGCCGGCCTGCATGGCGGCCATGGTGGCGTGGAAGTGGGTGTGGTCGGGGGTGGAGATGAGGACGGCGTCGATTTTTGAGCCGAGTTTGTCGAGCATTTCCCGGAAGTCGGTGAAGCGGGGGACTTTGGGGTGTTTTTGGGCGATGGTGAAGGCGGAGCGACCGCCGAGGTCGCGCCAGTCGACGTCACAGAAGGCGACGATTTCTTCGTCGAGGGAGGCTTGGACGGCACCGTTGCCCATTTGGCCGATGCCGACGATGGCGACGCGGATTTTTTGCGGGGAGGTTTGGGCGCGGAGGAGGGTGGGGGCGCTGAGGGAGGCGAGGGCGGTGGTTTTGAGGAAGTGGCGGCGGGAGGGCATGGGATTGCGGATTGCGGATTGCGGATTGCGGATTGCGGAGAAACGATGGGGAAGGGGGGACCTTGCGGTGAAGGGGGGGCGGTGAGTAGTGAGTAGTGAGTGGTGCGAGGACGAGGACGAGGAGGAGGACGAGGGGATTTTACAGGGGAGATGGGAGGGTGAGGATGGCTCGGCAGGGGGCGCCGTCGGCTCCTGGGATGAGGAGGGGGAGGCAGGTGAGGTGGTAGGGGCCGGGGGTGACTTGGGCGAGGTTGAGGCCTTCGATGACCCAGATTTCGGCGCCGAGCATGATTTGATGGGTTTCGATGACGTCTTTGCCGTAGCCGCCGATGCTGAGGTAGTCGACGCCGACGGTGCGGACGCCGTGGTCGACGAGGTAGCGGGCGGCGTCCTGGCGGATGGAGATGAAGTCGGGGTCGAAGTGGTCGAGGGACCAGCTGTGGGTGGAGTTGGTGGTTTTGAAGAGGAGGCGTTCGCCGGGCTGGAGGTGGTGGGGGGCGAGGTCGGAGGGGGTGATCTGGCCGGTGACGTGGGTGAGGTCGAGGATGCGACAGGGGCCGATGACGGCATCGAGGGGGAGTTGGTCCATGGTTTTGCCGTCCGCGATGAAGTGGCGGGGGGCGTCCATGTGGGTGGCGGTGTGGGCGGAGAGGTTGAGGTGGGTGAGGTTGCAGGGGGCGCCCTGGTCCATGCGGACGGACTGGTGGATGAGGCAGGCGGGATCGCCGGGCCAGGTGGGCATGTTGTGACGGAGGGGGGTGGTGATGTCGATCCAGTTCATTTCGGTTCTCGGTTCGCAGTTCTCGGTTCGCAGTTTTTGGTTGGTGAATGTCGAGTGGAGAGGGGACGGGGGAGTTTTGACAGGATTTACAAGATTGGCAGGATTGACAGGATTTTTTGGGGAGGGATTGGGGGTTGAGGCGGGGGAGAGGGGGTTGGGCGGGCGGGGGTTTTTAATGATCGGCTAAAGCCTTGACTCCAACTTTGCGGGTGAGGGGATGGGAGTGGGGATGGGTTTGGACTTTTGGGTGGTTGGGGGAGATTGGATGCTGAACTTTGAACGCTTAAAGCGGGGAGGGAAGTTTAATTTTTGTGATTACTGGTTGAATAAAGTTTATCTGGAGTTTAATATTGTTTAATGAAACGTCTTCCTGTGAGCTGCCCGAGCTGTGAGAGGCGATTGGAGGTGAAGCGGTTGGTTTGTGGGGAGTGTGGGACGGAGGTGGAGGGGGTTTATCCTTTGCCGCCTTTGGCTGCGTTGGGGTTGGAGGATCAGGCTTTCATTTGTGATTTCGTGAAGGCGAGCGGGAGTTTGAAGGAGATGGCGGCGCTTTTGAAGGTGAGTTACCCGACGGTGCGGAATCGGCTGGATGAAGTGATTGGGCGGTTGCGGTCGCCGGAGTCTGAGATTGAGGCCGGAAGGGGCGAGGGATGAAGCCGGGGCGATGGTTTTTGTGACCTAATGAAGGGGTCGATGCCCCCTGCTACAGCATGAAATTTTTATGAAACTGACACCCTTTTTGTTTTCGCCTTTTCATCGTGTTGCGGGGGCTTTGTCGCTGGGGCTTGGGCTGGGGGCGATCGGGGTGGCGGGTTTGATTGGGGCGGGGCAGGGGTTGCACTTTGATGGGGTGCTGGATGTGCATGTGGGGTTTCGGGCGCCGTGGTGGGTGTTTGTGGCGGAGGGGCTGATTGATTGGATCTGTCTGGCGGTGGTGCTGCTGGGAGCGGGGCGGGTGATTTCGGGGACGGCGTTTCGAGCGATTGATTTGTTGGGGACGCAGGCTTTGGCGCGGTGGCCGACGGTGTTGATTGCGTTGGCGTGTCTGGCGCCGGGGTTTCACCGCTATTCGGCGGCGCTGGTGAAGTCGCTGACGGGGCTGAAGCCGGGGGTGGTGCCGACATTGCCGGGTGGGGTGGATGCGCTGGCTTTCTGGCTGGTGACGGTGGTGATGCTGGCGTGCACGGTGTGGATGGTGGCGCTGATGTGGAAGTCTTTTTCCCACTGCTGCAATGTGCGAGGGGGGAAGGCGGTGGCGGTGTTTGTGGTGGGGCTGGTGGTGGCGGAGGTTTTTTCAAAGGTGCTGATCTCGGCACTCGTTAGAGCCGTTTAAGCAAAACGGTAACCGCTTCTTTGGGGCGGCGGAGGCGGATCTGATCCGTCGTCAGCTTGGGACGTATGTACTCATATGCCCCGCAGCCAACGGCCAATCTCCACCTCCGGTGCTCCCAAATCAACGACCACCTCTTTTCTTAAAATGCTCTAAGGTGCTTTGAATGACGATGAAGAGTGCGCGATTATCCTGGGTGGTGCTGCTGGTGGCGGTGGGGGTTTTGGTGGGGTGTCATTGGGTTTGGTGGCCGATGCTGCCGGAGCGGGTGGCGACGCATTTTGATGCGGTGGGGCGTGCGAATGGGTGGATGAGCCGGGAGGGGCACTTGTGGGGGTCGATGGCGGTGCACCTGGGGGTGGCGGGGTTCATTTTTGGGTTGTGCGCGGTGATGCATCGGTTGCCGCCGGGGCTGTTGAATCTGCCGAACAAGGATTATTGGCGGTCGCCGGAGCGGTATCCGGTGGCGTGCGCTTTGATGCGGGAGTGGTCGCGGTGGCTGGCGGCGGTGATGCTGGTGTGGGGGGCGGCGATGGATTGGCAGATTGTGTTGGCGAATCAGTCGGTGCCACCGCGGTTGAACATGACTGCGATGGGGATTTTGACGGGGTATTTTTTGGCGGCGGTGTTGGGGGCGGTGGTTTGGCTTTTGTTGCGGTTTTTGCGGCGGGCGCCGGATTGAGGTGAGGCGACCGAGACGGTCGCGCAACGAGGGGGTGGGTGTGGGAAGCTCGACGTCGGTGGGCGACGACGTTGCTGCGGAATCGGCATTCCGCGCGCCTGGGGGAGGTTACTTGAGCTCTTCAGCCATTTCGAGGAGGGCGGAGAGGAGTTTGGGGGCGGCTTCGGGTTCGAGGTTGTTGGTGCCGGGCCAGGTTTCGTAGCCGCCGAGTTCGAAGTGGCGGGGGGTGGGCATGTAGCCGTAGTAGCCGTGGGCGAGTTCGACCATGAAGGCATTTTTGATGGGGCTGCGCTGTTTGAATTCGAGGCCGGTTTCGGCGAAGGTTTCGCAGGGGGAGGTGCCGATGAGGATGTCGCCGATGCGGAGGGTTTGGACGGGGAGTTTGGTTTCGGGGCTGGGGGTGGCGAGGCGCTGGACGCGTCCGGCGTAGGCGAGGGGGAGATCGGCTTTGCCCTGGATGCGGGGGGTTTTGGATTCGGTTTCTTTGGCCCAGGCGAGGAGTTCGGGGTCGATGGTGCGCCATTTCAGGTTGAGCTCGCGGTAGCGGGCGGCGAGGGGGGCGGTGTTGGTCCAGGTGAGGTTGGGGAGGGCGCTGTGGACTTTGGTGGCGACGTCGTGGGCGACGTGGCGCATTTGGGTGTAGGCGGGCTGGCTTTTGCGGGGATTTTTGAAGTCGACGTTGTTGATGTCGCCACTGGTGCCGTTGGCCATGAGGGCGACGAAGGGGGGATCTTCGTTGCTGTTTGGGATGAGGTCTTTGAGGGCTTCGCAATAGATGCCGTAGTAGTCGGCGGAGATGTGGCCGGAGCCGACGCCACCGACGTAGTGGAGGGAGTAGGCGGAGTAGAGGGAGATGAGGCGGCCGGCGGGTTCGCGGAGGGCGATGAAGGAGACGGTGGGGTCGATGGGGCCGGCGGGTTCGATGAGGTTGGGGCTGCCGGAGGGGGGGTTCATTTTGACTGGGTCGATTTTGCCGAAGGGGTTCACGGGGGCGGTGCCGGGTTTCATGTGCCAGCGGCGGTTGTGGACGTGTTCGGGGACGTCGATGGTGCCGAAGGCGATTTCGGCGGGGCGGAGGAGGTTGCGGGCGCGGCGGACGCCGTCGGCGATGCGGCGGGCGACGAAGCGCTGGTAGTCGGAGAGCTCCATGTCGGAGGAGTAGGTGCGGGGATGGGTGCCGATGGCGTTGGTGGCGGAGTGGGTGTGGGTGCCGGAGATGAGGATGTGGGCGGCGGGGATGCCGGTTTCGGTCTCGATGAGCTTGCGGGCTTCGAGGGAGAGGCTGCGGTGGACGCCGAGGAGGTCGCAGACGACGAGGGCGAGTTGGGTGGTTCCGTCATCGAGGACGAGGCAGCGGGCGTGGAGTTCGTCGTGGATGTGGGTGGAGGGGAAAGGGAGGAAGCCGCCGATGATTTCGCCACCGAGTTCGGGGGTGATGTTGGTGGTGGCGGCGCCGGCGCGGAGGGAGGGTTGGGGGGAATCGGCGGCGGGGAGGGATGGGACGAGAAGGAGCAGGAGGGCGAGGAGGAGAAAGGGCATGGTGCTGAGAGAACGTGGGGAGCGGGGGGGATGTTTTGGGTGGGGGTGAGGTTTTTGGAGGTTAGTGGTTCTCTGTTCTCTGTTCTCTGTTCTCTGTTCTCGGTTCTCTGTTCTCTGTTCTCTGTTCTCGGTTCTCGGTTCTCGGTTCTCTGTTCTCTGTTCTCGGTTCTCGGTTCTCGGTTCTCTGTTCTCTGTTCTCTGTTCTCGGTTCTCGGTTCTCGGTTCTCGGTTCTCGGTTAGGTGGGCATGTCGAGGCGCAGAGGAGAGAACATGGGTCGGGGAAGGGGAGGAGGGCGCGTGAGCCTGATTCGAAGTGGCAGACGAAAGACTTGAAATATGGTAGCAATATTTTATATTGCTGGAGTCATGGCTGAACTGAGGTTCGAATGGGATCCTAGAAAGGCATCCGGCAACGAGAAGAAACACGGTGTTTCGTTCACTGAAGCGCAGTCTGTTTTTCTTGATGAAGATGCGTTGGTGATTCCTGATCCGGATCATTCACCCTAAAAACGGAAATGGCTGAGGGCGAATCTGCCGCCGTCATTGGCCCCACAAGGCTTCCCGCTTCTCGGGTGGCATCATCTTATCGATGCAACCGCAGCGAACCGGGAAGCCTTGTGGAACCAAGCACGACGCCATCTTCATCCCTTTCCATTCCCGTTTCTAGGTTCACAAGTTGAAGATCGGTTCATTATTCTTGGGCTCAGCCATGAAGATAAGGCTTTGGTGGTGGTTCATTGTTTTCGTGCGGAAGGCGCGATCATTCGAATCATTTCAGCGAGACGAGCCGGAACAAGAGAACAGAAACCTTATTGGGAAAGGAAATCATGAGATCCGAATATGACTTCAGCAATGCCGTTCGTAATCCCTATGTGAAGAAGGAAAAGAGGGCGGTCACCATTCGATTGGAGAACGAGGTGGTTGGGTACTTCAAGGCGATGTCGGGCGAGAGTGGGATTCCGTATCAAAATCTGATCAATCTCTATTTGCGAGACTGCGCTGAGCACGGGAGGAAGCTAGACTTGGTCTGGAATGAAAAGGCGAAGGAGCCTGACAAGTGAGCGAGGGGGCCTTTGCCGCTGAGAAACGGATGACGATCTTCAAAAAACATCCTCGATTGTTTCTCTTGGCCCTGCTCATGCCATATTCGACTGCGACCGATGGGCATCAGCCGTGTTTCACATCAAGTCCAGCTATGAAAAGAATCACCGTCATCTTGCCTGCCCTTCTTTTGCTCACCAGCTTTTTACACGCCCAGACGGCGATCAGTCTCGGCACCGGCAAAATCACTGGCTCGGTCACGGGGTTGAGTTCGGCGAATCCGAATGTCTCCGGTCTCGGTGCGGGCATCAGTTTTGATCTGACCATCACCGCGACGAGCGTTGCCACGCCCGTGCTGACGGTGACGAATCACAACGACGGCATCGGCGTCTCGGGCGGCAGCGCGGTCGAAATCGACAATCGAAACAATCTCACCGCCAATGATGATGAGTCACTCGTTTTCACTTTGAGCAATGTCACGGGCCTCGCCGTCGGACAATCGCTGCGGATTTCCGGGATTGGCACCCGCTCGATCGGCACCACGGAAAAGCAATACGCGATCTTCAACGGCAGCACCGCCACCAGCAGCGGCTCGTTCAATACCACGCCGTTTTCGATCTCCGTGCCGGACCTCGCCAGCGTGACGATCACGGCGGTGGGGCCGACCAGCGGCACCGCTTTGAATTCGCGTTTCATCATTAACCAATTGCTCCTTACCGTCACCGGAGGCGGAGGCACTGGCGGCAGCGCGAATGCTGCGGCGAAGATCACCCAGTCGGGCATTGATGGCAGTGATCATCCATTCTTCACCTTTGATAGTGTTGCGGGGGAAAGCTACGAGATCCAGTGCTCCACCGATCTGCTTTCGTGGACACCGATGGCGACACTCTCGGGCACCGGCGGATCCATCACTTACACGGATGAGTTCACCCACGCCCCGAGCGTGCCAAGGCAATTTCACCGCGCCAAGACCGTACCCACGCCGAATGGAAACCTCGCCAACACCACCCTCAGCATCACGCAAACTTGGGCACAGCAGCCGAGCGGCTACGCTCGCACCGCCGTTGTCCAGGTGCCCGTAGGTGCAGGGCCGCACCCCGTCATCATCCTGCTTCATGGCAATGGCGGGACGGGCGCTGGCGCCATCGGTGCGCTCAATCCGCATGTCAGCACCGCCATCCGCGTGGCACCGGATGGATACCTCAACAGTTGGAATGTCGATGGCGAAGCCTCGCAAGCACCTGATGTCGCCTTCATCCGTGATCTCATCGCGCTGCTGAAGACCTATGACAACGTGGATGCGGGCAAAATCTCCATCTTCGGCAACTCCAATGGCTCAGGCATGACGAACCGCCTGCTCATTGAGCTCGACGGTGCCGCCTTTCAAAATGCAGGCTGCCAGGTCTCCCAAATGCTCGCCAAGATGTATCATGACGGCAATTTCTGGTTCAATGCGACAGGCAGCAATGCCTACGACCAGACCATCGCGCCTGCCAAACGCCGCCGCATCATCAGCCTCAACGGTACGGTCGATCCGCTGATCCCCTACGCCGGTGGGACGAGCGTCATCGGCACCTTCATCTCCGCCCAGGAGAGCATCTATCGCTTTGCCCAGGTGATGGGTGAAACCGGCCCGCAACTAGCCGATGCTGCTGGCATCCCGGGCACCGGCAGCAACGGCTATTCGGCTCCTTTCGTGAAATACACCTACCGCAGCGGCCAGCTCGTCCACTACAAACTCATCGGTGGCAATCACGGCCTCCAAGTCAACGGTAGCTTTGTCTATGCTGATGAAGCCAAGCAACTCGTGGCCGCCTTCCTTTTGCAATAGCGCTGCTTTGGCCCGTGAGTGCACCTGACGTTCTGCAGAAAATCAGCGTTTTTCAGAGTGAAGACAGCAGAAGGAAATGGAGGCAGGCAAGGGTGGGCAATGCTTCTGTTTGAATTCGGGCTTCGCGACTTTCTTGCCACTGAAGCCGCTGCGCTCGCCGGATCAAAATGACAATCTTTTCGAGAACCGGTCTAATCGTGGAGGGGTCTTGGTCTGGTTGTTGGCGGGGCGGTGTCTTGTCTCGACAAACCGGGGAGTCTCGGGTATGATTGGGGCATGAGTGGATCGGCCTTTGATCGTTTTTACTTCGACTCCAACCATTGGAAGCTTGGGTTTATTTATTTTTGCCGGGAGGATGAGCGGATGTTGGTTCCGAAGCGGATTGGGGGACTGGGGTGGACGCTGAATTTTGCGCGTCCGTTGGCGGTGCCGTTTTTGGGGTTCCTGCTGGCGTTGGTGGCCGGGGTGGTGGAGCTGGCGAATGCGCTTGGGGGGAGTGGGGATTTGCGGTTTGCGGTGACGCTGCTTTCGGTGCTTGGGCTGATTGCGGTGGGTTACCGGTTGTCGAAGCGGAGACGGGATTTTCGGGTGGCGGGTGGTGGCGACGTGGGTCGGCGGGGATGAGTCGAATCAATGAGGAGAGGCCGGGCGGGCGGTGTCTTTTTCCGAATTGAACGTTCTGGGTCGCCCGGTAAGTAACCCTCATGAAAGTTCACGTTGTTCCACCGGACCCGGGATGGGGGGATTGGTTTGAACCTAAAAACAGAAATGGCTGAGGGCGAATCTGACGCCGTCATTGGCTCCACAAGGCTTCCCGCTTCTCGGGTGGCATCAGCTAATTGATGCAACCGCTGCGAACCGTGAAGCCTTGTGGAGCCAAGCACGACGCCATCTTCATCCCTTTCCATTCCCGTTTCTAGGTTGATGCGGAGGCGGCGGCGATTCGGGCGGTGCTTGGGGGACTGCGGGTGTGGGTGCATCACATTGGGAGCACTTCGGTTCCGAACCTTTGTGCGAAGCCGGTGATCGATATTCTGCTGGAGGTGGCTGACATTGAGTCGCTGGATGGTCGCTGTGCGGCTTTTGAGTCGCTGGGGTATGAGGTGAAGGGGGAGTTTGGAATTCCGGGGCGCCGATACTACCGGAAGGATTCGGAGTCGGGGGTGAGGACGCATCAGGTGCACGCTTTTGAGCGTTCGAGTGAGGGGGCAATTCGGCATTTGGCGTTTCGGGACTACCTGATGGCTCATCCGGCGGTGGCTGAGGCGTATGGTGAGTTGAAGCGGCAGCTTGCGATTCGGTTTTCGGAGGATTTGGAGGGGTACATTGACGGGAAGGATGGGTTCATCCAGGAGCATGAGCGGAGGGCGCTGCTGTGGAGGGGGGAGGCGGAGGAGTCTTGACTTTATTTGGGCTTCCGGTGAAGCATTAGCGCTAGTCACGGTGAAAATATCACGCGATATCGATTTCGCATTAGACTAACTACTCTGTTTGGTTACCCAAAAATCCCCATGCACGATCAGATACCGAAACGGCCATCATTACTGAAGCCAGTTCTAGTTGCGATAGCGTCCATGACGCTATGTTCGCTCCCAGCGCCCATCCCGCAAATTGCGGAAGCTCTCGGTTTCCGGGCAATTTCAGACACGCTGCAACAAATACCGCCCACTGCAACATGGCTATTACCATTAATCTCGGTAGCGGTCCTAGCGGGTTACGCATCATATCTCCAGTGGTGGGACGAAAGAAATTATAAAGCGGTCTTCGACAACTGGGACAAGCTAGCCAGGACTCATGGATTTCGCAATCTTTCAGAGATTGCGATACGGTGGATGCCGAAAGAGATAAGGCCGATTGTGGAGATTGCTAGGAAGCGAGGTGAATTTGTGATTCCATTTAATTCTGTGGATGTTTCATTTGAGAAGGGCTTGTCAGCATTACTTGAATTGGACAAGAACGGAGAGAGTGACTTTGTGATGACTCGGCAAAGTCAATTTTTGATTCATCCGGATCTGCTAAAGCAAAGCCAAAAATGACCGAGCAATTCGGAGGCAGTAACGGGTCTGAAATCTTTGTTCTGGATTGATTGTCTTCCTTTCGCCCTCGACTGATCCTGGTCGCTAGAATGTTTCGTCGCCTGAAAACCATCCCCATACACAAATGGCAAACCAAGAAAACAAAAGACTTCAGGGCTTACCTCACGGGAAACGTTTTTCGGCGATTTTGTTGGCGAGCATTCCCCCAGTTCGCGCCATCGGTAAGATTTATCTAGTGCCTCCTGAGAGCTACGATTATGACGGCATTTTTGAGCTTGTGGATAGGCGACTGCTTGAGCACATGGCTGAATACGGAACAGAGATCGGAGTTGAAGATCTAGGGACTCAAAAAGTGAAGGTTGTTGGGGAATGTGCGTCGGACACTGACCCTCACATATATTTCCAATGGGCTGATAAAGCGGAGTGAAGCCCAGAGGTGAGCGTCGTTTCCCATTATTCACCGATGCGAATGAGCCGTGGACTTAATCCACCGTTGTCGGTTCTGTTGGAAGGCGTCGAGTGTAGATACGCGCAATTTTTGATCAGGCTCACACACTGGCTTTAGCCCAGCCCCAGCTTGGCCAAAATTTGGATTTGCTATTAAGTCACGGCAATTCGGTAATGCGGTGGCGAAAGAAGGCCGCAGGAATCGAATTGCGAGGCAGGCGAAAACGGTAGTTCGGCGCAACTGCATCGTTGGTGAGAAGAACCCAACTACTGACTGCGAGTGAAGGACTCCATTCTAAATCGTAGTGAATGCCCGATACTCCTTCCGGAGGCGTAAACTCGACCATGTACGCCTCCGAGTCGGTCTGAATTAGGGGGAGTTCCACGCCTCCTGGCTTATCGGGTGGGGTGCCAAAGGCATATTCAACCAGATTTGGGATCCCATCTTTGTCGGGATCGGAATCATTGGTTGTGATGCCCTGGGGTAGTATGGTTCTGAAGTATCGGTAACGCCAGTCCTCAATCGGTTTGGTGCCGACATAGCGAACTAGCGTCATTTGGAAACGTGAGTCGATCTGGGACCATCCAGAGACCGAGATGCGCCCGTTGGGCGTCACGGCAACGTCCCAACTAGCGTTCGATGTGGCACTTACCGGTGTGACTACCTTACCCCCATTTCCAAATCCCAAGTCGGGAGTTCCATCGGTGTGAAAGCGAGCAACAGCAATATTTGCGGCGCCTTGGACCCTCGCCGAACCAATCAAAATGAGCTTTCCGTCGAGTTGAGCGGTGACCTTGAGTGCGAAATCATTGTCGGTTTGAAAGTCCGCCGTAACTTTACCCCCGACTCCAAATCCTTGATCTAAATATCCATTTTGATCTAAGCGCACCATCGCAAAATCTGCGGTTCCATTTATTGACGATGAACCAGCGATGACGATTTTGGAATCAGACTGAATCAGCGCTGAGTACGCATAATCGGTGCTTGAGTTGCCAACCGGGATTAATGCGATTCCGCTGTCCGCGAAGGTTGTATCAAGGAGCCCGTTTGAATCGTACCGAGCAACAGCAAAGTCAATACTCCCTTCGATGGTCGCGAAACCGCCTATTATTACCTTACCATCGTTTTGAATGGCAATTCCTCTTCCGCTTGAAGATACTGATCCAACTGCGGTCGTTATTTTGCCACTGTTCCCGAAAGAAGAATCGAGGGTGCCATTTGTATTGAGACGAATCGAGGCAAACACATCGCGGCCACCTTCGTCGGTCCATCCAGCGAGCAAAATTTTGCCATCGTGGGTAATTACGAGACTCCAAGCTGAACTCCTAGACTGGCCTGCTTGAATCAACTGTTTGCCTCCAGTTCCAAAACTCTCGTCAAGTGCGCCGTCAATCTGATAACGCACAATTGACATTTCACGAATTCCCGCGTTTTCGGAATACCCCGCGAGTAGAAATTTACCATCACTCTGAACGGCGATGCAAAGACCGTAATCGTCGCCACCGCTGACTGAGGTGATTACTTCGCCCCCTTGTCCAAATGCAGTGTCACGTGAGCCATCCGCCAGGAATCGAGCAACGGCAAAGTCGAAGTTGGTGCCATTGTGGGTGTAACCGCCAAGCAATACCTTTGTGTCAGGCTGGACGGCCAACGCTCGACCAAACGTATTCCCGGCCCCCATAGCAACGTTTGTGCTGCCTGATCCGTTGAATGTTAAATCCAATGCTCCGGGAGCAGCGAAGCTTCGACTCGACCCTGCACAAACGAAAATCAGGATCGTGCAAATCCAAAACTTTGACATGAGGCACGGGTAGATGGTTTTGCGTCTTCTTCAAGATAAAGGAATTGCTGTGCGCCGCATAAGAAGAGAATCAACCAACGTAGGAAAGGGCGGCCCGCTTCCATTGCGACTAGCAGGGTGAAAGGGGCACTTGTTTCGTGGGACTCAATTCTCCTGTCAACTGGACTTCATTGAGTGGATCTGGCAGTGGCAAATGTGGCAAATTCGGTACCTTGCGAGGGGTAGAATCGTGAGATCGATTCAAGGGTAACGTCTTTTGTTGAACCATACTGGTAAGGGCAATTTCTTTGGCAAGAGAGGGTGGGAGACAATCGCCTCCTGGGTCAGGTGTTTTGGGAATGTAAACGTATCGGTTTGGTTGCTGGACAAAGTGCTCGAACTTATGTGCTTTGGGTGTCGCTACTTGGGGGGGCGATGGTCCAGGCTTGGGTGGTGGGTTGGGCTCGGAGGAAGAAGGCGGTGTTGGCGGGGAGGGGGAGGGTGGGGGCGAGGTCGGTGAGGGTGTTGTCGCCGATGGCGGACCAGCGGGTGTTGGCGGGGGTGGTGCCGAAGTGCCAGTAGCCGGTGTAGCCGGTGCCGTTCCAGAGTTGGAGTTGGTCGCTGGTGGCGGGGCTGGTGGAGGCGGTGAGGCCGTTGGCGGCGGAGAGGAGCCAGCCGGCGGGGGTGCCGTCGAGGGGCCAGGGGGAGGCGAGGAAGTTGCTGCCGGGGAGGAGGAGTCGGCGGTAGGGGTGAGTGCGGACGTGTCCGGTGAGGGTGAATGCAACAGGGGTGGTGTGGATTTTGATCATGAGGCCGGAGCCGGGGGGGAGCACGGTGGCGGCGCGATCCTGGAGGGTGGCGTCGCCGGTGAGGACCCAGCGGGTGAGGGTGGGGGTTTGCAGGATCCAGTGGGTCTGCCAGCCGGTGGGGGTGTGGAGGAGGACTTGATCGGAGGTGGCGGCGGAGGTGCCGCCGGTGAGTTTGGCGGTGGCGAGGGTCTGGCCGAGGGTGAGGTGGGGGCGGACGGTGATGCGGGCGCCGAGGAGGGTGGGCGGGAAGGTCTGCAAGGTGGAGAAGGGGGAGGTCAGGTTGGCGGTGAGGGTGCCGGTTTGGGCGGTGGCGAGGTCGATGCGATGGCCGGCGAACTCGCCATCGACGATTTCGAGGTAGCAGGGTGTGGCGGGTGGGAGGTCGATGGGGGTGGCGGGGTCGATGGTGAGCTGGGTGTCGGAGGCGAGGGCGAGGACGGGGCCGGCGAAGATGGGGGCGTTGAGGTGGGCGAAGCCGACGGCGTGGGTGCCTGCGGGGAGGGAGTGGCGCTGCCAGGTTTGGGGTTGGGAGGCGGCGGAGGTGCCGCCGGTTTGGGCGACGGCGAGGCGGACGAGGCCACGGGTGATGTTCATGCCTGACAGGGCGCTGATATTGGTCCAGGTGAGTCGCTGCCAGTCGGCGTTGATGGGGGTCACAACAGGGGCGATAGGGAGGCGGGTCCATTTGACGAGGTCGGGGCTGGACTCGAGGGAGTAGGTGATGTCGGTGACGATGGTGGGGGCGATGAGGTGGGCGTCGATGGAGCCGTCGGGCTGGGCGGTGAGGGACCAGCCGGCGTCGGGTCGGTTGTTGGCGCCGATGGCGTATTCGACGAGGTCATTGACGCCGTTGCCGTTGAAGTCGGCGTCGACGGTGGTGAGGGATTCGACGGGGGCGGTGAAGCCTTCGGGGAGGGTGGACTGATTGCCGACGACCTGGACGTTGTCGAAGGTGGCGGTGCTGAGGACGAAGGGGGAGGAGGAGGTGACGGCGAGGCCGACGTAGACGGTGGAGGCGAGGCCGGAGAGGGTGGTGGTGCCCATTTGGGTCCAGGCGGTGCCGTTGGCGGAGGCGAAGGCGGTGAGGGTGTTGCCAGAGCGGACGAGGCGGACCCAGTTGTTTGGGACGGTGTTGAGGCGGGGGCCGCCGGAGTAGGCGGTGGCGCCGCCGAGGGTGGTGCGGGCGACCATGCCGAAGCCGTTGGCGGGGGTGACGAAGGCGGTGGCGTGGCGGCCGGAGCCGACGAGGGTTTCGCGGATCATGACGCCAGCTTTGGCCCAGGGGTTGGTGTTGGTTTGAGAGGTGACGCGAGCGCGGATTTCGCCATCGCCGATGAGCTGGGTGGTGGTGAATTGGAAGCCGTCGGAGGTGAAGAAGATGTCCTGTCCGGCGCCGGCGAGGGTGTAGGTGCCGGTGGTGCTGTTGAACTGGGTGGAGCCGGGGACGACGATGCCGCCGACGTCGGTGGCGCGGAGGATGGTGGTGGCGGGGGGGACGAAGGAGACGGAGAGAGTGTTCGAGGCGGTGTTTGAGATGGCGGCGGAGTTATGAGCGCTGCCAGCGGGGAGGGTGAGGGTGACGGGACCGGCGGTGGTGGGGGTCAGGGTGAGGGCGTAGGTGCTGCCGGAGCCGGTCAGGTTTGAGGCGGTGGCGTTGGTGACGGTGAAGTCGCTGAGGGTGAGGCCGGTGACGGGTTGGGAGAAGGCGGCCTGGACGGTGAAGGGGCCGCTTTCGGTGGGGGAGGAGCTGGAGAGGGCGACGGTGGGGGCGGGGACGGCGGCGGTGCCGGTGACCTGGACGTTGTCGAAGGTGGCGGAAGCGAGGACGTCGGCGGAGGTGGAGGTGAGGGCGAGGCCGACGAAGACGGTGGCGGGGAGGTTGGCGAGGGTGGTGGTGGAGACGGGGGTCCAGGCGGTGCCGTTGGCGGAGGCGAAGGAGGTGAGGGTGTTGCCGGAGCGGACGAGGCGGACCCAGTTGTTCGGGGCGGCGTTGAGGGCGGGGCCGGCGGCGTAGGTGGTGGCGGCGCCAGCGGAGGGGCGTGAGACGAAGCCGACGCCATTGTTGGCGGCGGCGGGGGTGGTGAACATCAAAGCGTGAGGGGAGCCTGGGGTGAGGTTTTCACGGATCATGACACCGGCTTTGGCCCAGGGATTGGTGTTGGTTTGACTGGTCACGCGGGCGCGGATTTCGCCATCGCCGGTGAGTTGGACGAGAGCGAACTGGAAGCTGTCAGCGGTGAAGAAGATGTCGGAGCCGGAGGCGTTCAAGGTGTAGGTGCCTGAGGCGAATGCGGTGCTGCCGGCGAGGCGGGGGGCACCGATGTCCTGGCCTTGGAGGGTGGTGGAGGTGGGCGGGAGGATGTAGGAGACGGAGAGGGCATTGGAGGCGAGGCTGGGCACGGCGGCGGCGTTGGTGGCGGCGGCGGCGGGGAGGCTGATGGTGACGGGTCCGGGGGACTGCGGGGTGAGGGTGAGGCTGTATTGGGCGCCGGAGCCGATGAAGTTGGAGGGGGTGGCGTTGGTGATGACGAAGTCGGAGAGAGCGAGGCCGGTGATGGGCTGGGAAGCGGTTACTTGGACGGAGAAGGGACCGGTTTCGGTGGTGGCAGCGGTGGTGAGGGTGATGGCGGGGGCGACGACGGCAGCGGTGCCGGTGATTTGGACGTTATCGAAGGTGGCGGTGGCGAGGGCGTTGGTGTCGGAGGAGGTGGTAGCGAGGCCGACGAGGACCTGGGTGGGGAGGCCGGCGAGGGTGGTGGTGCCGATTTGGGTCCAGGCGGTGCCGTTGGCGGAGGCGAAGGAAGTGAGGGTGTTGCCGGAGCGGACGAGGCGGACCCAGTTGTTCGGCTGGATGTTGTGAGCGGGGCCGCCGGTGTAGGAGGTGGCGGCGTTGGTGGTGGTGCGGGCGACCATGCCGAAGCCGTTGTTCGAGCCGATGGGGGTGATGAAGGCGGTGGCGTGACGGGAGCCGGGGGCGTTGGTTTCACGAATCATGACGCCGGCTTTGGCCCAGGCGTTGAGAGCGGAGAAGGAGGTGACGCGGGCGCGGATTTCGCCATCGCCATCGAGGATAACGTTGTCGAAGCGGAAGCCGTCAGCGGCGAAGAAGATGTCGGAGCCTGCGCCGTTGAGGGAGTAGATGCTGGTGGCGGCGTCGAAGGAGGAGGAAGGGATGACGGTGGCGAGGCCGATGTTTTCGCCGACGAGGACGGGTGAGGATGGAGGCGCGGTGAAGGCGCGGGTGAGGGTATTGGAGACGAGGTTGCCGACGGTGGCGGCGTCTTCGGCGCTGTTGGCAGGCAATATTAGGCTAACATTGTCGGTGGGTGTTAGTTGAAGGGTGTAGGTGGTGCCGCTGCCTGTGAGTGAGGCGAGGGTGCCGCCGGTGACGGTGAAGTCCGAGAGGGTGAGGCCGGTGACGGGGAGGCTGAAGGTGATGGTGACGGGGAAGGAGGTGGAGACGGTGGGGGGAGCGGTGCTGGTGAGTTGCACGGTGATGGGGAGCGGGGCGACGGCAGGGGCGGCGTCGATTTGATTCAGGTAGGCCACGAGCTGGATGAGATCGGGCTGCGGAAGGTTGAGGCCGGAGTGGGCGCGGACGGCGTCGGCGAGGGTGGCGGCGAAGCCGTCGTGGAGGTAGGGAGCGGTGGCCCAGAGGCCGCGCAGGGTGGGGACGTCGAAGCCGGTGAGGGGAGCGTTGAGGCGCTGGCCGGAGGCGGGTTTGCGGGTGCCGATGTCGGCGAAGGTGTTGAGGGCACTGTTGGTGAAGTTTTCGCCGCTGTGACAGGAGGCGCAGTTTTGCATGCGGAAGATTTTTTCACCGGCGACGGCGTCTGGTGTCAGGACACCGGTGGAGGTGCGGAAGGGGCTGTTGGACTCGGTGGTGAGGGATTTGACATAGGCGGTGAGGGCATCGAGGTCGGCGCTGACACCCGCTTTGGGATCGCCGAGGGGCTGGCTGCGGGTGGAGGTGTTGAATTGGGCATCGGTCATGAGGCCGGTGCCGCCAGCGAAGCCGCGGATTTGACCTTCGAAGTCGTGGACTTCATCGAAGTTGCCGGACCAGTGGAGGGGGCCGTGATTGGCGTGGCCGCGGAGGGTGATGGTGTTGCGGAGGCCTTCGCCGAAGCCGGTGAAGTCCCAGGTGCGACCGTCGTGGCCGCCGTCGTTGTGACAGGAGGCGCAGGAGATGTATTCCTGGAGGGCGAGGCGGGGGTCCTGGGCGTCGTAGAAGAGTTGTTTGCCGAGGAGGATTTGGGGGGTGAGTTTTTCGGTGGTGATGGTGGGGAGGGTGGCGACGGCGGTGGGAGCGGCGGTGCCGCCGGTGAGGTAGCTGGAGATGTCATGGACGGAGATGGAGCGGTCCATGAAGTTGTGGACGAAGAGCGTGCGGCCATCTGGGGAGAGGGCGAGGCTTTGTGGAGCGCGGCCGACATTGAAGCGGGCGATGATCTCGCGATTCGAGGCGTCGACGACGGCGACGGCGCGGCTGGCTTCGAGGGCGACGAAGAGGTAGCCGCCGGTGGGGTCGAAGTGGGCGGCGCTGGGCATGCCGGAGTTGTCGAAGTCGAGGCGGGCGGCGGCGTCTTCGATTTGGGATGTTAGGTTGAGGCGGCTGGCGATGGCGCGCTGGGTTTGGTCGTGATTCAGGCCGATGGCGTTGCGGAGGGTGCCGCGTTTGATGTTGTCCTGTTTGGAGGGGACCCAGGCGGAGAGGCCGTCGGGCGAGATGGCGGTGGCGCCGAGGTAGTTGGGGATGCCGCGAGCGGAGCTGGGGGAGTCGGTGCGTTCGCTGTGGCTCAGGATGAGGGTGCGTTCGAGGGTGAGGGAGGTGGCATTGACGACGAGGATTTCGCCACCGCGATCGGTGGTGTCGATGGAGGCGGTGTTTTCGCCAGGGAGAGGCGGGGTGATGAAGCGGCTGAGGTAGAGGCGGGAGCTGGCGGCGTCGATGGAGATGTGGCGTGCGTTTTGGCCGATAGTGAGGGAGCTGATTTGCGCGCCGGTGGCGGGGTTGAGTTTGAGGAGCTGGCCGGAGCCTTCGAGGGCGACGAAGGCGGCGGAGCCGAGGGGGTCGAAGGCGATGCCGAAGGGGCGGGAGCCGCGAGGCAGGGGCAAAGTGGCGGCGACGGCGTAGGTGGAGCCGTTGAGGATGGTGATGGTGGCGGATTCGGAGTTGGTGACCCAGGCGCGGCCGTCGGGGGCGATGGCGATGGAGCGGGGGGCGGAGCCGACGGCGCGTTCGGCGAGACGGGCGCGGGTGACGGCGTCGAAGACCGAGACCGAGTCATTGTCTGGATTGACGACCCAGAGGCGGTCGACGGCGGTGGCGCGGTCTTCGAAGAGGAGGCTGGAGGAGGCGACGGGTTTGCGCGCGGTGAGGGGGGCGTGGATGACCTGGAAGAAGGAGGTGGAGCGGGTGGTGTTGGTATCGTCGGAGGCTTCGAGGGTGACGTTGTAGCGACCAGGGGTGGTGTAGGTGTAAGTGGTGGAGGGGCTGGTGGAGAAGGCGCTGGCGGGGGAGCCGTCGCCGAAGGTCCAGCGGTAGCGGGGGTTGAGGCCGCCGGAGCTGGTGGCGATGAAGGTGACGGGGGAGTTGACGGGGGCGGCGGTGGAGGTCGGGGTGTTGAGGACGAGCGCGGTGTTGATGGTCCAGGTGAAGGTGACGGAGACCGGCGGGTTCACGCCATCGGTGACGGAAGCGGTGATGGGGAAGGCGCCGCCGGTGGTGGGGATGCCGGAGATGAGGCCGGTGGTGGAGTTGAGGGAGAAGCTGGGAGGGAGGGGGGTGGAGGAGAAGGTGAGGGAGTCGTTGTCGGCGTCGGTGGCGGCGAGTTGGAGGCTGGTGGTGAGGCCGGCGACGGAGGTGAGGGGGCCGGGGTTGGTGAGGGTGGGGGGGACGTTGGGGGTCCAGGGGGAGAGGTGGGGAGAGTCGATGACGGTCATGGCGCTGGCGCCCGGGGGTTGCCAGGCGACGGCGAGGTTGTCACCGCCGATGCCTTCTTTTTGGAGGGCCTCGATGTAGTAGCGCTGGCCGGCGACGAGGGTGACGAAGGCGGAGGTTTGTTCGGGGTATTTGGTCCACTGACGCGAGTCGGCGTAGAGGCCCGAGGGGACGCGGGCGATGAGGACGGCGTTAGCGGGTTTGTCGGTGGTGCTGAGGCGGAGTTGGGCTTCGTCGTCGCCAGCGATGGCGAGTCGGTATTGACCGGAGACGAGGGGGTGGAGCCAGCCGCGGATGCGTTGGCCGTAGTTGTCGGCCTCGTTGGTAGGGGCTTCGAAGGTTTTGAGTTCGGAGGTGAAAGAGGGGGAGTTAGGATAGGAAGGGAGCGATGTTAGGTTGGAGACATTGATTCCGGTGACGCCGGTCCAGACTTCGCGCCGGATGGTGCCGGAGCCGGCGGTGGGTGGGGTGACGGTCCAGGCGAAGGATTGGGTGCTGGTGAGGTTGAAGCTGTTGGTGAGGGTGATGGTGGGATTGAAGACGCCGGGGTCGGCGGTGATGGTGCCGGAGATGAGGCCGGTGGCGGGGTTGATGGTGAGGCCGGTGGGGAGGCCGGTGGCGGAATAGGTGAGGGTGCCGAGGCTGGTGCCGATGAGTTGGAGGGAGGCGGGGAAGCCGGTGCGGCTGGCCTGGGGGCCGGGGGCGGTGAGGAGGGGGGAGTTGTCGGCGCTGACCTGGATGACGCGGGCTTCGGAGTAAACGCCGGAGGCGTTGTGGGCGAAGAGCATCCAGTAGCCGGGGGTCATGACGTTGAGGTTGGCGCGGGCGGTGAGGGAGTAGGTGCCGGAGGAGGGGCTGGTGAAGGGGAATTCGAGGAAGCGCAGGTCGGTGTTCACCGAGTGCGTTTGGGAGGACATTTTGATGAAGGTGAAGCGGGTGACGCCGGGGCTTGCCTGGACTTCGAAGGTCTGGCCACTGCCGATGGCTGGCGGAGCGGTGGTGATGGCGGGGCGGACGGCGAGGGCGCCGGTGGAGGTGAAGAGTTGAGGAGGGGTGAAGATTTCGGCATCGCGATGGTCGGCGCTATTGCCGGCGAGACCGCCGCCGCCGGACCAGACGCGACCGTCGGGGAGGAGGAGGGCGAGGGAGTGGTAGTTGCGCGGGGTGACCATGGGGGAGACGTCGCGCCATTGGCGGGTGGTGGGGTTCCAGATTTCGGGGGTGAGGATGGAGCCGGCGTCGTTGAATTTGAGGCCGGAGGTATTGCCGCCGATGACCATGACTTCGCCATTGGGGAGGATGACGGAGTTGCAGAACTGGCGGCGATTTTTCATCGACTGGGTCATGGTGACGACGGGGGTGCCGGAGCGGATGTCGATGGTGAAGGCGGCGGTGGAGGAGGTGCCGGTGGAGGCGTCGCTGGGGTTTGGGGTGGTGTTGGTGGAACCGCCGGCGACGAGGATTTGGCCTTCATTGAACAGGGCGAAGCAGCCTTCTTTGGGGAAGAGTGCGCCGGGGACGTCGATGCCGCTGTAGGCGAGGGTGCCGTTGCCGGCGGTGGTGAGCCAGTGCATCTGGCGGGTGGGGCCGCCGTGGAAAAGGCGGCCATCGGGGGCGAGGAGGATGAGGGGGTGCCAGCGAGTGACGTAGCCGGGCTGGGCGACGATGCTTTCCCAAGGGATGCCGGGGAGGCGCTGCCAGCCGTTGGTTTGGGACCAGCGTTCGGCGGTGTTGGTGCCGCCATCGCCGGAGACGGTGAAGACGCTGCTGTCGACGAGGGCGACGCTGGTGTTGTACCAGCGGGGGTCGTTCATGTTGGGGAGGGC
>CANETF010000049.1 GCA_947440575.1 Verrucomicrobiaceae bacterium | reverse complement strand
GGAGAGGTGGGGCGGTGGGTGAGGGCGGGGAGCGGAGAGAGGTGACGGCTAGAAGCCGTCACTCCTTGGTTTGGGGTGCGGAGGGATGAGGAAGGGTCGGAAGTGGGGACGGGGACGAGGACGAGGACGAGGACGAGTTTAGTGGTTGAGATGGAGGGGGTGGTGTTCGGGGAGAGGGAGGGCGTCGGAGGGAGGGGGGCCGGGGAAATTGTCGTCGACGAAGCGGCGCCAGGTGTCGCGGGTGGAGACGGAGATGAGTTCCTGGACGGCATCGCCGCAATCGCCGCACATGAGGAGGCCGTGGTGGAGGGCGGTGCCTTCGCAGAGGCCGGTGATGACGAAGTCGTCCATGCAGCCTTCGAGGCGACCGTTACCGCAGACGGCGCAGTGGGTGAGGCCGTGGTCCATGTGGACGGCTTCGTTTTGGAAGTGGGCGAGGCGTTGTTTGGATTCGTTGGAGAACTCCTGCATCATCGACATGCGACAGTGATCACAGAGAGCGTATTCGAGGACGCACTCGCCCTTTTTGTAGGCTTTGGAGATTTGGAAGCCGCCGGTGAAGTCGGCGAGGGTTTCGCCACAGCGGGTGCAATGATGGAAGGGACGCTCTTCGTAGTCCGAGTGGAGTTCGGGCGGAATGGGCGGGGGTGAGGGAGAGTCTGGACTGTCCATGGATACGCAATTGCAACAATGCAGGCATTGGCGGCGTTTCCCATCTGAAAATGATGATTCGATGTGTGTTTCTAGCTGCGGTTTTTGGGGTGGGGTCTTTGAAGGGGGAAGAGAAGGTCGCTGTGGTGACTGAGGTGGGGGCGAATCCGGCGGAGTGGGTGCATTCGCGGGCGGATGCGGCGATGGTGGGGGTGACTGGGGTGAAGTTGGCGGTGCCGATGGCGTTGGGGTGGCAGGTGCCGCTGATGGAGAAGATCAAGCGGGGAGAGATGCTGGTGGCGTCGGCGGTGATTCGGGCGGGGAAGGTGTATGTGGGGTGCAAGGAGGGGACGTTTTATTGTGTGGAGTTGGAGACGGGCAAGGTGGTGTGGAAGGCGACGACGCTGGGGGCGATCGATGGGGCGGCGGCGTTTGCGGGGGAGTTGGTGGTGGCGGGTTCACAGGATGGGATGGTGTATGCCTGGAACGCGGAGACGGGGAAAGAGGTTTGGAAGTTTGAGTCGGAGGCGGAGATTCATGCTGCGGCGAATGTGTGGGTGCCGCCGGGGCAGAGTGAGGCGCGGATTTACATCGGGAGTTACGATTACTCGGTTTATTGTCTGGAAGCGGCGACGGGGAAGAAGTTGTGGGCGGCGGAGACAGGGTATTACATCAATGGGGGATCGGCGATTGGGGATGGGAAGGTGGTGTTTGGAGGCTGTGATTCGGTGCTGCATGTGCACGATGCGGTGACGGGGGCGGAGGTACGTCAGATTGAGGTGGGGGCGTATATTGGGAACAATGTGGCGATTGCGGATGGAGTGATTTATGTGTCGCACTACGGGAACAAAGTGGAGGCGTATGCGATGAATGACGGGATGAAGGTGTGGGAGTATGGGGAGCGGGAGTTTGAGTATTACGCGGCGCCAGCGATCCAGGGGAACTGGGTGGTGGTGGGGGGGCGTGACAAGCGGATGCATGGGATTGATCGAGTCACGGGCAAGGGGAAGTGGGAGTTTCGGGCGCGGGATCGGATCGAGAGTTCGGCGGTGATTTGTGGTGGGGAGAAGGTGGTGTTTGGGTGTGATGACGGGTATGTGTATGTGCTTGGATTGGAGGATGGGAAGGAGTTGTGGAATTACGAGATTGGGGCGCCGGTGAAGGCGTCTCCGGCGGTGACGGACCAATGGGTGGTGATTGGGGCGGACGATGGAGTGCTTTATGGGTTTCGGCACGAGGCAGTGGCGAAATGAGTGTCAGATTCGGGTGGTTGGGTGACGTTAAGGAAGGGTAGGTGGCAGAGATGCTGAGAATTGGGCGTGCTTGTTTGGGCGTCTTGACTGGCATTCCCTGAGCTTGCGTGTAGGATTCTGTTTCGATTTCTAAAACCTGTTTTAGCCTTTTAACATCATGTCGAGTGTCATTGAAGCGCCGCCCGTTCCAGCCAAGGAAGAGAAGACCGAGGCGGGGAATTACTTTGTGTCGAACTACCCGCCGTTTTCGTTTTGGAAGCCGGATCAGGTGGGGGCGTTGGAGGCGGTTTTGGATAAGCCGGCGCCGGTGGGAGTGCCGCTGGGGGTGTATTTCCACATCCCGTTTTGCCGGAAGCGGTGTCACTTTTGTTACTTCAAGGTGTACACCGACAAGAATGCTCGCGAGATTCGGGCGTACATTGATGCGGGGATGAAGGAGATGGCGGCGCTGGCGGCGAGGCCGTATTTGAAGGGGAGGAAGGCGCAGTTTGTGTATTTTGGGGGTGGGACACCATCGTATTTGTCGGTGCCGCAGTTGAAGGAGTTGTCGGCGAGGATGAAGGATTTGATTCCGTGGGACGAAGCGGAGGAGGTGGCGTTTGAAGCGGAGCCGGGGACGCTGAGTGAGACGAAGTTGGAAGGGATTCGCGAGGTGGGGGTGACGCGGTTGAGTTTGGGGGTGGAGAATTTTGACGATCACATTTTGGAGTCGAACGGACGGGCGCATCGGTCCGGGGAGATCGAGAAGGCGTTTCGATTTGCGCGGACGTTGGGGTTTGAGCACATCAACATCGATTTGATTGCGGGGATGATGAATGAGACGGAGGAGAACTGGAAGCTGTGCGTGCAGAAGGCGATCGAGTTGGCTCCGGATGCGGTGACGATTTATCAGATGGAGGTGCCGTACAACACGACGATTTATCAGCGGATGAAGGAGGAGGGGAAGGTGACGGCCCCGGTGGCGGACTGGCCGACGAAGCGGCGGTGGGTAAGTGAGGCGTTTGACGCGTTTCAGGCGGCTGGCTACACGGTGACGAGTGCGACAACGGTGGTGAGGGATCCGAAGACGATCAAATTTGTGTATCGGGACAGTTTGTGGAGCGGGGCGGATTTGCTCTCGTGCGGGGTGGCGTCGTTTGGTCATTTGGGCGGGGTGCACTATCAGAATCAGGCTGAGGTGGGGCCGTACATGGAAGCGCTGGATGCGGGGAAGATGCCGGTGTTTCGGGCTTACCAGACGACGGCAGAGGAGTTGTTTATTCGGGAGTTTGTGTTGAAGCTGAAGTTGGGAGGGTTTGCGCCGTCTTATTACAAGGAGAAGTATGGAGAGGATGTGTTGACGCGATTTGCGCCGCAGTTGAAGAAATTGACCGCTGAAGGATTCATGGAGATCGCGGGGCCAGATTGGGTGAAGTTGACCCGCGAAGGGCTGTTGCAGTCGGACCGGATTTGCTATGAATTTTTCCTTCCCCAGCACACGCAGTATGCACGGTACACTTGAGTCTGATTCTTCCGGGCGACTGGATGGTGGGGTAGAGTCGGATACTGAACAGGATCTGGCGCCGTTGGTGTTTTTTTATGGGCTGGGGAGCGCTCGACCCAGGGTGACGTTCATTCCGGCGGCGGAGTTGCCTGATGAGGAGAGGCATTTGCTGGCGCATGACACGGACATGACGCCTCGGTTGAGGAACTACCATGGGTGCGAGATCGATTTGGATGTGCATGCGAAGGCGCGGGTGGGGAACTACCTGGTGCGAGCGTCTGTATTGACGCGGAGGAAGGATGGCAAGCCGGTGGAGTTTGGGGCGATTGGGATTCACTTGGATCATCTGCCTGAGGTGGCGCGAGAGATGGTGGTGACTGGAAGGGTGCCGTTCGGGGCGATTTTGGAGAGGGAGGAGGTGGTGCACACGAGTCATCCGAGGGGATTTTTTCGGATTGCAGTGGATGCGCGGCTGGCGGAGTTGCTGGGAGCGACGTCGGGGCAGGTGTTGTTTGGTCGTTGCAACGTTTTGTTGAGGCCGGATGGTCAGGCTTTGGCGGAGGTGGTGGAAGTGCTGCCGAGAGGAGGGTGAGTTTGGGTTGCTACTAAATTGGTCGAATTGGCGTGATAATTGCTCTATTTAGGGTCGTTCGGATTTTAATTATTGACACTCAGGTTTTTTCTAAGAAATAGCATTGATGAGAATTAAACCGGAGGATCAGAGGCAACTGGCTGCCCGATGCATCATTAGCATTCGAAATGGGGTGGGTGAGTCGAGGCGGGAGCTGTCTGAAGCGATGGAGATGTCGCCTTCGACTGCGGGACTGTATGTGGACCAGTTGATTGAGGCGGGATATGTGATTGAGACGGGCCTGAAGCATGGAGTGATGGGGAGGCCGAAGCGGAGGTTGGAGGTGCGGCTTGAGGCTGGCTGGTTTGTAGGGGTGGAGTGGAATGGCAATCAGGCGAATGCGGTAAGGCTGGATTTTGCCGGGGGACGATTGGATCACGAGAGCCGGAGTTTTAAAGAGGGAGTTAACGCGGATGAGGTCATGGAGGTGGTCGAAGAGCTGATCGCGAGTTTGATCAAAGGCAAGTCGGGCCGTTTCTTGGGCATTGGATTGGGGGCACCCGGGGTGGTGAATATTGAATCGGGGACGGTGGGGGATTTTGGTTTTATTGCTGATTGGAATGAGGTGCCGGTGAAGGCGCGGATGGAGGCTCGATTTGGGGTGCCTGTGACGGTGGCGAACAACTTGCGGGTGATTGCCCTTGCGGAGCGTTGGTTTGGAGGGGCGAAGGGATTGGAAAACTTCATCATTTTGGGGCCGAGGAGTGGTTTGGGGGTTGGTTTGGTGATTGGGGGGAGGCTGTTGGATGGCGTGAATCACGCTGCGGGTGAGTTGGGGAATTGGGGGTGGAACGGGCCGTTGGGCGGGAGTGAGTTGCATCAGGCGTTATCGGCGCCTGCGGTGTGGAGGAGGCTGACTAATGCGGCGCCTGGAACGCCGTTGCCTGAAGATCTGCGGTGGGAGATGGCAAACATTGCGGCCAAGCTTGATGACTGCTGGAAGGGGGTGGCACAGGATTTCGGCCAAGTGGTTGGGTGTTTGCATTTGCTGCTCGATACCGAGGCGATTTTTGTGCATGGGCCTTTGTGTGGATTGGGGAGAGGGTTTTGGGAGGCGGTCGTGGATCTTTCGATCGTTCTGATGCCGCGGTTGGCGACGCGTCGTCCGCCATTGGTTTGCTCGACGCTGATGGATGAGGCCGGTGCTTTGGGTGCTGCGAGTCTCGCGATGGAGCATTGGGTCCCGCTTCTTTAGGATTGGGAGGGTGTAAATGGTGAGAGACGAGCGAGGGAAGTTCGTTAACTTGGAGCGTACTTTCCGCTATGAAATCTCGATCATCGACTGCCAAAGACCCCGGGCTGCATGCGGCCTATGCGAAAGATCCGATTGCTGCGGATGAGGCGATTTGGGGGAGGAAAAGTGATCCTGTCACGAGGCGGGGCTTTCTGGGAAAGAGTGGGTTAGCGGCGATGGCGGCGGCGTTGGGCGGGCCGATTGTGTTTTCGGACAAGATGCCAGGGGGCTTGATTCCGGCGGCGTTGGCGCAGGCGCCGGGGCCGTTTGCGATTCCTGGGAAGGATGGGTTGGTGTATTTGAATGATCGGCCGGTGAATGCGGAAACGCCGGCGGCGCTGCTGGATGACGAGGTGACACCGGCGAAGCATTTGTACATTCGCAACAATGGTCACCCGCCAGTGGAGGCTGATATTGATGTGGCCAAATGGACGCTACGGATTGAGGGCGAGGCGTGTCAGAAGGCGCGGACGTTTACGCTGAAGGAGTTGAAGGAATCGTTCACGCATCACACGTATCGATTGGTGATTGAGTGTGGGGGCAATGGGCGGAGTGAGTTTAATCCGCCTGCGACGGGGAATCAGTGGACGGTGGGGGCGGTGGGATGTCCGGAGTGGACGGGGGTGCGATTGAGGGATGTTTTGGAGGCGTGCGGGGTGACTGAGGCGGCGGTTTATGTGGGGTATTATGGGGCGGACACGCATCTTTCGGGAGATCCGAAGAAGTCGGCGATTTCACGTGGGTTACCGATGAAGAAGGCGCTGGAGGATGAGACGTTGCTGGCGTTTGCGATGAACGGGGAGGATCTGCCCTGGATCAATGGGCATCCATTGAGGTTGGTGGCAGGGGGGTGGCCGGCGTCGGTTTCTGGGAAGTGGTTGACGAGACTGGTGGTGAGGGATCGGGTGCATGACGGGGAGAAGATGGTGGGGTCGTACATGGTGCCAAAGTTTCCGGTGCAGCCGGGGACTCAGTTGGCGGATGAGGACATGAAGATCATTGAGTCGATGCCGGTGAAGTCGTTGATTACCCGGCCGGCATCGGGAGAGACGCATGAGAAGGGGGAGGCGCTGGAGGTCAGGGGGCATGCGTGGGCAGGGGATTTGGCGGTGAAAGAGGTGTGGGTGTCGATTGATTATGGGGCGACGTGGAAGCGGGCGGAGTTGAAGGCGCCGGTGAATCGGTTGGCGTGGCAGCGATGGGCGGTGGCGATTGAGTTTCCGCAGGTGGGGTATTATGAGGTTTGGGCGAGGGCGGTGGATGAGAAGGGGGTGAGTCAGCCGATGGTGGTGCCGGGGTGGAATTCCCACGGGTATTTGAACAATGCGTGTCACCGGGTGGGAATCCAAGTTGCCTAGATGAAGATGAGAGCGGCTGTTTTTTGGATGATGGGATGGCTGGTGGTGGAGGCTGCGGCTGGTGGGCAGGAAGTGGCGGTGGATGAGTTGACGGGGTTGAAGATGGCTCCGGGCTGGGAGTTGGTGAGGAACAACTGTGTGACGTGCCACAGTGCGAAGCAGTTTTTGCAGCAGAAAGGGACAAGGGAGACGTGGCGGTCGGTGATTGTTTGGATGCAGGGGCGGGCGGGGCTTTGGCCTTTGGAGGCGAAGACGGAGGCGGGCATTTTGGATTATTTGGAGGCGAATCATGGGCCTGGGGAGGAGTTCAGGCGGGCACCGATTCCAGCGCATTTGATGCCGGTGAATCCGTATGCGAGTGCGGCGCGGAAGGAGGCTGAGGAGAAGGAGAAAAAGGGAGAGATTCAGCGGGTGAAGCCTTGAGCTTCTGACTTTGTGAAATATTTCACAATCTGGTTGCCGGTAGGTGGGGGGCGTCGTATTCCTTGGAGAGGCTACAACAGCCCCTGCTGAACCCCATTTATTGCTATGGTTTCCGAGATCGAGCCTATCCACGCCGCCTACGATTCGAAGATCGAGGGGAATGTGATTTTCACCAAGCTGGATTCAGCGATCAATTGGATGCGGAAGAACTCGCTGTGGCCGATGCCGATGGGGTTGGCGTGCTGTGCGATTGAGTTGATGGCAACGGGGGCAAGCCGGTTTGATATTTCGCGGTTTGGGATGGAGGTGATGCGGTTTTCTCCCCGGCAGAGTGATGTGATGATTGTGGCGGGGACAGTGACTTACAAGATGGCGTTGGCGGTGAAGCGGATTTGGGATCAGATGCCTGAGCCGAAGTGGTGCATTGCGATGGGGGCGTGCGCTTCGAGCGGGGGGATGTATCGGAGTTATGCGGTGTTGCAGGGGATTGATCAGTTGATCCCTGTGGATGTGTATATTTCCGGGTGTCCGCCACGGCCGGAGGCGTTGTTGGAGGGGTTGATGCGGTTGCAGCGGAAGATTGAGACAGAGACGTCTTTTGTGGATCAGAAGAAGGAGTTGCTGGCGTCGTTGGAGGATTGAGTTTTTACCGGATTGATATCATGACACACACGGAAATGGTCGCGGCATTGAAGAGTCGGTTTGGAGCAGCCGTTTTGGGGACGGTGGAGTTTAGAGGGGAACAGACGGTGAATGTGACGCTGGCGTCGATTCATGAGGTGATGGCTTTTGCCAAGGGTGAGTTGGGGTTTGATTATCTGGTGGATATTTCCAGTTTGGACCATTTGGGTGAGGAGCCCCGGTTTGAGATGGTCTATGAACTTTATGGTTATGGCCATGGGCGGCACTTGCGGATCAAGTGCAAGGTGTCAGAGGATGAGTCGGTGCCGACGGTTTCTGATCTGTGGCTCACGGCGGATTGGCATGAGCGTGAGGCTTATGACATGATGGGAATCGACTTTGCCGGGCACCCGGATTTACGGCGGATCCTGATGTGGGAAGGGTATCCATTTTTTCCTTTGCGGAAGGATTTTCCGTTGGAAGGACGTCCGAGTGACATGCCGGATGTGGCGTTCACCGGCGTGGCTCCGCTTGAGGGTGGGCCGTTTGTGACGAGTGCTGGAGGAGCGGATACGGTGGCGCGGGAACCGCGTGCGCGGCGGGTCTAGAGTTTTCTCGGAATGCTTTAGGACGCGAGGGCGTTCAGCGATGGGTCTTTTCGGCCGTGTTTGGTTGGGGGTTCGTCTTCGGGGAAGGCTTTTGAGATCGCGTTTTGGAGGACCGTGAGAGAGTAAGGTTTGGTCATGATGTCGATCGGGGGTGTGCGGCCCTGGCTGAGGACGATGAATTCGTCGGGATCGATGATGAAGCCACTGCAGACGATCACAGGCAGATCGTTGCCATCTTCGCGGAGTTTGCGGAAGGTGTCGCGACCGGAGAGCTTGGGCATGTATATGTCCAGGAGAACGGCGTCGATCTTTTGATCTCCGGCGTCGATGATGTCGAGGGCTTGTTGGCCGTCGGAAGCCTCGATGATTTCATAGCCGAGGAATTTGAGCATGTTGACGGCGATGTTGCGAACAGGGGCTTCGTCGTCGACGACGAGGATGCGGCGAAGGTTGGGGGCGGCGGCATTGCGCAAGCTGATGAGTGAGGTGTCGGGGGACGTGGCGGGAACTTCCTTGGCGACGGTGGCGAGACGAGGAATGAAAATGCGGAATTCGGTGCCACGGCCGATTTCGCTGTCGAATTCGATCCAGCCGCCATGATCCTGGACGATTTCTTGGGCGGTGGCGAGGCCGAGGCCGGTTCCTTTGCCGGGTTCCTTGGTGGTGAAGAAGGCTTCGAAGATGCGCTGGCGATTCTCCGGGGAGATGCCGCTGCCGTTGTCGCGGACGGAGACGACAACGAAGGGAGCGGGGGCGGCGTCTGGACTGGTTGAGTCGGGGCGGCTGGTGTTTTCGACTTCGAACTCGATGACACCGCCTTTTTCAGGCAGAGCGTCGCGGGCATTGATGCCGAGATTGAGGAGGACCTGTTCGATTTGGGTGCAGTCGCCGAGGATGTTGGCGGCGGACTCGGGGGTTTTGGTTCGGATGCTGATGCGGGGGTCGACGCTATGGCGGAGGAGGCCTTGGACGTCGGTAATGACTTGGCGCATGTCGGTGGGTTTTTTCTCCAACGTGCCGCGGCGGGAGTAGCCGAGGAGTTGTTTAACGAGTTCGGTGGCTCGGGTGGTGGCCTGGCTGGCACCTTCCAGGCGAGTTTTGACTTCGGCCTCGTTACCGTGGGGGGTGAGTTCGGCGAGGGCGATGTTGCCGTGGATGGCGGTGAGGAGATTGTTGAAGTCGTGGGCGATGCCGCCGGTGATCAGGCCCAGGGTCCCCATTTTTTGGGATTCGCGGAGTTGGCGTTCGAGCAGGGTGACTTTGGAGTGGTCGCGAAGGATCCAGATTTGGCCGATGACGGCGCCGGACTCCGAGATCATGGGGAGGGACTGGAGTTCGACTTGAACGGGGGGATTGAGGGGCAATTCGCCGGACAGTTGACGGCGTTCGTTTGGAGTGGCGGCGAGTTCTTTGAACCAGGCTTCTTTGTCCTGTTTGGTGATCAGGCGCTCTTTGAAGAGGGCTGTGAGACGTTTGCCGTCGCGACCGACGAGGCGTTCGAGGGATTCGCCGAGGAGGGCGTCGAGTTTTTCATTGGAGGCGATGATCGAGCCATGAGCGTCGATGACGACCATGCCTTCGTCACTGGCGGCGAAGAGGCCTTGCATGGCGCTGAAGGATTCGCGAACGAGGCGTTCGGCGTGTTGGAGGCGTTGGGCAGTCTGGCCGGTGTGTTCTTCAGCGGAGGCGAGGGCTTGATGTTGCTTGGCGAAGAGGAGGTTGATCTCGGTGCGGACTTTGAAGAAGGTTTCGGGGAGCCAGGTGGAGGATTCGTGTTCGGGCGGGAGACCTTTGAGGAGGCGGCAGGTGCCGTCGATAGCGGCTTTGGCGGGACTGAGAACCCAGTCACTGATCAGATAGGCGGCCAAGAAGACGCCGCCGCCGAGGAGGATTCCGGTATCACCGAAGAACCAAGCAAGGGGTTGTCCCATCATTTTGGCGGCTCCCATGGCAGGGAGGAAACCGAAGAGCCAGAGGGGACCGAGGAGGCGGAGGCGCGTGGAGTGCATAGGAAGGGAGGGGGGCGGGAGTGAGTCGGGTGCTAATGGAGTGGCCTTTAGTGGGCGAGAGCGATGGGGGTCGGATGGGTGACGGGAGAATGATTTAGGGGTTGCTGTTGAAGTTGGGTGGGGGAGCCGGAAAGGGTGCTAGCGAAGGCTGGGTGCATGCTGCGGAGGGTGTCTTGGAGGGAGTTGAAGGCGCTTTCCAGGCGGGAGAGGCGGTCTTGGACGTGGCTGAGGGTGGTGGCGCAGCGGAAGACATCGCTGTGATTGCTGGCGGCTTCGGAGAGGGCGTCTTCGCGGAGGCGGCGCATGTCGTTGTGCATGGCTTCAGCGAGATCATCCATGCGGCGTTCGACGGCGATGCGTGTTTGGCTGAGTTCGCTGCGGCTGGCGTGCTGGAGTTCGCGGTAGTTGCCTTGAAGCGTCTGGATGGCGCGGTCGAGGGCTGGGTGGGAGGCTTGGGGGGCGTGTTCCTTTGGAGGGGTGGGGGATAGGGCTGGTGTTTGGGGGGAGGCGTGAGTCAGGCGTTCGGAGGGAGCGGCCCAGAGGTGGTCGTAGAGGCTGTGGGCTACGGGAACAGCGATGCGTTCGAGGACGGAAGGTGGCGGAGGGGAATCGGCCTCAGGCTGAAAGAGATCGCCTGAATTTGGGGCGCTCAGGGTGGAGGGAGAGGGGAAGTTGATGGGCATAACGGGCGATAATTGTAATACTTTACATAAAAACAATGAATAATGCTAGTGAAAAGTTAAACTTTCTTGAATGAATGCAAAAATTGATGGTTTCCAGATGGATGGTATTAACTATATTCAGGACAATGCTAATGACGCGGTCGTTGACAGGTTGGCAGGGTGTTTTATGAAAGAGGCTGGCTTCTTTAAGTAACCCGAAGTAATTTCTCACTGATATGTCACAACCTGCACACGGCTATACCGAAGACAGCATCCGATCTTTGGACTGGAGGGAGCACATTCGGCTGCGGCCGGGGATGTATATTGGAAAGTTGGGGGACGGGTCGCAGCCGGAGGACGGGATTTACGTGCTGCTGAAGGAGGTGGTGGACAACGCGATCGACGAGCATGTGATGGGGTACGGGACGCAGGTGGACATCAAGATTGATGCGGATCAGCTGGTGACGGTGCGTGATTATGGGCGGGGCATTCCCTTGGGTAAGCTGCTGGAGTGCGCGGCGCAGATCAACACGGGGGCGAAGTATGACAGTGAGGTGTTCAAGCGGTCAGTGGGATTGAACGGGGTGGGGATCAAGGCGGTGAATGCGTTGTCGCAGTTTTTCGAGATTCAGGCGTTTCGGGAGCAGAAGACGCGGGCGATCGAGTTTGAGCGCGGGGTGGTGAAGTATGAGATGAAGCAGCCGAAGGACTCGGATGGGGTGAATGGAACCCAGATTTCGTTCAGGCCTGACGTAGAGAGTTTCACGGCGCAGGTGCACTACAAGTTGGACTATGTGCGGGAGATGCTGCGGTTTTATTCATGGCTGAATCCGGGGCTGACTTTGACGCTGAATGGGGAGAAGTTTAAGTCGAAGAACGGGCTAGTGGACCTGGTGCAGGCGAAGCTGACCGAGGAGCCGCTGTATCCGGTGATTCACATCGAGGGAGAGGATGTGGAGGTGGCGTTCACTCATGGGACGGGATACGGCGAGGAGTATTACAGTTTTGTGAACGGGCAGCATACGACGCAGGGGGGGACGCATTTGGCGGCGTTTCGTGAGGCGGTGGTGGCGGGGTGTCGGACGTTCTTCAACAAGCAGTTTGAGCCGAATGATGTTCGGGGATCGCTGATTGCGGCAGTGAGTGTGAAGGTGCAGGAGCCGGTGTTTGAGAGTCAGACCAAGACCAAACTAGGGTCGACGCACATGGAGCCGAACGGGCGGAATTTGCGGGGGCACATCTCGAGTGTGGTGGCCCAGCAGTTGGACAATTATCTGCACAAGCATGCGGCGGTGGCGAAGGGCTTGCTGGAGAAGATCCAGGCGAATGAGAAGGAGCGGAAGGAGATCAGCGGGATCCAGAAAGCGGCGAGGGAGAGTGCGAGGAAGGCGAAGGTGCACAATAAGAAGCTGCGTGACTGCCGGATTCATTTGGACAGCAAGGACAAGCAGCGTGAGGAGAGCACGATCTTCATTACCGAGGGTGACAGTGCGAGCGGATCGATCACGAAGAGCCGGGATGTGAACACGCAGGCGGTGTTTAGTTTGCGAGGGAAGCCGCTGAACTGTTTCGGGCTGACGCGGAAGGTCGTTTACGAGAACGAGGAGTTTTACTTGCTGGCCAATGCGCTGAGCATTGACGAGAACATTGAGGACTTGCGGTACAACAAGATTGTTCTGGCGACCGATGCGGACGTGGACGGAATGCACATTCGGCTGCTGATGATCACGTTTTTCCTGCAGTTCTTCAAGGAGCTGGCGCATGATCCGAATGTGCGGCAGGGGCACTTGTACATTTTGCAGACGCCGTTGTTCCGGGTGAGGAACAAGAAGGAGACGTTGTATTGTTACAATGAGGAGGAGAAGCAGCGGGCGCTGAATCGGTTGGGGCGGAATGCGGAGATCACGCGGTTCAAGGGGTTGGGTGAGATCAGTCCGGATGAGTTCAAGCACTTCATTGGGCCGGACATGCGGTTGGAGCCGGTGTTGATGCCGGAGCACAAGAGCATCAAGGAGTTGCTGACGTTTTACATGGGCAAGAACACGCCGGATCGGCAGACTTACATCGTGGATAACTTGCGGGTGGAGCCGGAGTTGGAGGCTCGGGAGGAAGAGGCGGTGAAGACCTTGCCGGAGGCGGCTTAGTGGCTGGGTTTTAGTCAGGTCTTGGCAGAGTATTCGCGAAAGGTCGCGGGTGGTTTGTCGTTGTTGGGGAATGCGTTGTTTATGGTTGTTTTTGATTGGGCTGGGCATGCCGGTTTGGGCGACTTTGGAAGTGCCGGCATTGTTTTCGGATCATGCGGTGTTGCAGGCGGGAGCTAAGGTGCCGGTGTGGGGGTGGGCTGAGGAGGGGGATGAGGTGAAGGTGTCTTTTGCGGGGCAGGAATTGGAGGGGAAGGCGGGGGTTGGAGGGAAGTGGCAGGTGGTATTGGTGGACTTGAAGGCATCGAGCGAGGGGCGTGATTTGATGATTGTGAGTGGGGCGGAGACGGTGGTGGTGAAGGATGTTCTGGTGGGAGAGGTGTGGTTGGGATCCGGGCAATCGAACATGGCGATGACGGTGAGTCGGGCCCGGGATTATGAGAAGGAGAAGGCGGCGTCGGATTTGCCCACGGTGCGGATGTTCACGGAGGGTAGTTCGGGGGCGGCGAGTCCGCAGGAGCGGTGCAAGGGGCAGTGGGTGGTGTGTGGTCCTGAGACGGTGGGGAGGTTTTCGGCGACGTTGTTCTTTTTTGGTCGGGAAATTGGGTGGGAGATGAAGGCACCGATGGGGTTGATCAACTCGTCAGTGGGAGGGACGCCGATTGAGGCGTGGATTGGCAAGGAGGCGCAGATGGGAGATGCGGGGTTGAAGGGTTTTTTTGAGCAGAGGGCGAAGGATGATGCCGCGTTTGATGCGGTCGCTGCCAAGGCGGGGTATGAGAAGCAGTTGGCGGTGTGGACTGAGAAAGCGAAGGCGGCGAAAGCAAAGGGGAAGTCGGTGCCGAGGCGTCCGCAAGATCCGGTGGCGTTGAGGGAGAAGAAGGGGGACCTCGGCGGGTTGTTTAACGGGAAGATTGCGCCATTGATTCCCTATGCGATTCGGGGAGTGGTTTGGTATCAGGGGGAGGCGAATAGCAATGGGTTCAAAGCTGCTTTTTATGACGAGCATTTGATGCTTTTGGCAAGTGAGTGGCGGCGGTTGTGGGGGTATGAGTTTCCGATGGCTTGGGCGCAGTTGCCGAATTACGAGGCGAATCGTGGAGATGGTTGGATGCTGGTGCGGGAGGGGATGATTAAGGCGGTGCGGGCGGTGCAGGGAGGGGGGATGGCGGTGACATTGGATGCGGGGGAGGCGAAGGACATTCACCCCAAAGACAAGCAGACGGTGGGGCATCGTTTGGCGCGATGGGCGCTAGCGAAGGTGTATGGGAAAGGGGGGGCAAGCAGCGGGCCGTTGATGGTGAAGCATGAGGTTCGCGGTGCGGAAGTGGTGGTGGCGTTTGAGCATGTGGATGGTGGTTTGGTATTGAAGGAGGGTGGAGGTCCGAGTGGGTTTGAGGTGGCGGGTGCGGACAAGGTGTGGCATGCGGCCAAGGCGAAGGTCGAGGGGGAGCGGTTGGTGATTTCGAGTGATGCGGTGAAGGAGCCTGTGGCGGTGCGCTATGCGTGGGCGGAGATGGCGGCGGTGACGCTGTGGAATGGGGAGGACTTGCCGGCGAGTCCGTTTCGGACGGTGGATTGGGAATAAAAAAAAGCCAGGGCGGTAAGGCCCTGGCTTTGAGGTGATTTAGTTGGGTTAGGCCATGAAGGTGGCGACTTTTTCCCAGCCGGGGTTGGTGAGGACGAATTCGCGGGGTTGGAGGCGGGCGAGCCAACCTTGGTCCCAAGCGAGTTTGAAGTCGCGACCGGGGTTGGCGGGGGGCTCCTGGCGGGCGCGGACGAGGAGGGCTTTGATGTCGCGTGGGCGGACGGTTTGGGTTTGGTCTTTGGCTTGGATGAGACCGGTTAGGGCGGTGATTTTCTCGGGGAAGGTGGCGTTTTGAGTGGCGGCGAGGATTTGCTCGGTGGTGAGACCGGCGAGGCGTTCGCGGATGGATTTGGCGGATTCGGTGAGGATGGGAGGGTTTTCTTCGAGGGTGATGCCAGCGAGGGGGCCTTCTTTGCGGGGTTGATCCGTGGAGGGGGCATCCGTTTCGGGGCGGTTGAGGCGACCTTTGCCGAGGAGGGTGGGGTCGGTGATGCGGTGGGTTTGGACGAGTTCGATGAGCTTGGGAAGGGCATCGGAGTTGAGGACGGCGTTCAGGTGGAAGCCTGGGGATTGGATGTGGAGTCGGATGTTCATGTGGCGACTAGTATCGTTCTAAATGTAGACATGTATACAAATAATTTGAATATCTTTTTGGGAGGTGAAGGGAGAAGAGGATTCACGGGCTATTTGCCGATGCAGAAGGAGGAGAAGATGACGTCGAGGATTTGTTCGATGTCGGTGTGGCCGATGACGTCGCCGAGGGCTTGGAGGGCTTCGCGGAGGTCGAGGGCGATGAATTCGGGGGCGGCTTGGGCTTGGAGGGCGGCGAGGGCGGCGGTGATGTGGGTTTCGACGCGTTCGAAGCAACTTTTGTGGCGGGTGTTGATGGCGACGGGATGATCGAAGGAGAGGGAGCCGCCTTGGAGTACGATGGAGCGGATGGCGTCGCGGAGTTCGGGGAGGCCGGTGCGATTTTGGCAGGAGACGGGGATGGCGCGAGGACCGGGCTGCCAATCCGGGTGCAGGGTGAGGTCGGCTTTGTTGAGGATGAGGAGGTGGCGGTGCAGGGAGGCTGGGGGGAGGGTGAGGCGGGAGGCGGCCGAGGCGGGTTGGCTGGCGTCGATGACTTCGAGGATGAGATCGGCGCGTTCGAGTTCGGATTGGGTGCGTTGGATGCCGATGCGTTCGATGTCGTCGAGGCCTTCGCGGAGGCCGGCGGTATCGACGAGGCGGAGGGGGATGCCGTGGACTTGGATGATTTCTTCGATGGTGTCGCGAGTGGTGCCGGCGGTGGGGCTGACGATGGCGCGTTCGAAGCCGAGGAGGCAGTTGAGGAGGCTGCTTTTGCCGACATTGGGTTCGCCAACGATGACGGTGCGGGCGCCGTGGCGGAGGATGCGACCTTGTTCGGCGGAATCGAGGAGGGTGCGGGTGCGGGTGAGGAGTTGGTCGAGGCGGGATTGGAGGGCGGCGCCGGTGTCGGGGGAGATGTCTTCTTCGGGGAAGTCGATGTAGGCTTCGATGTGGGCGAGGATGTCGATGAGAGGAGAGCGGAGGGCTTCGGCTTCGCGACCGATGGCACCGGAGAGTTGTTCGTTGGCGGCGCGGACAGCGAGGGTGCTTTGGGCATGGATGAGGTCCATGACGGCCTCGGCCTGGGTGAGGTCCATTTTGCCGTTGAGGAAGGCACGTTGGGTGAATTCGCCGGGTTCGGCAGGGCGGGCACCGGCTTTGAGGAAGGCCTCGAGGACGCGCTGGGTGACGAGGAGGCCGCCGTGGCCTTGGAATTCGACGGTGTGTTCGCCAGTGTAGCTGGCGGGGTTGTGGAAGAGGATGGCGACGCCTTGGTCGAGGGTCAGGTTGTCGTGATCGCGGGCTTCGACGAGGTGGACGGTGCGGGGGGAGAGGGTGTTTAGCGGGTGGCGATGGTGCAGGACGCGGGCACTGATTTCGAAGGCTTGCGGGCCGGAGATGCGGATGACGCTGATGGCGGCTTCGCCTGAGGAAGTGGAGACGGCGGCGATGGTGTCGGTGACCATGTGGGGGGTCAGTCGAGGGGAAGGGTGAGGGGGAAGTTTGGGCAGAGCGGGGAGGTGGGCATGGGGGAGTCGGAGGTGTCGGAGTAGAAGGTCATGTTGCCCTGGTCATCGCAGAGCCAGACTTCGCTGGCGCCGCGTTCGAAGTAGAGGCGGCGTTTGGCGAGCAATTCGGGATCGCTATTGGAGGGGGTGACGATTTCGACGCAGATATCGGGGGCGAGAGGGAGGCTGGAGGCGCGGCGGTGGGGTGCGAAGCGGTCTTTGGAGATCCAGGCGACGTCTGGGGCTTTGATGCCGTTTGAGGTTTGAATGCCGGGCTCGGTGAGGATGCGGCCATGAGGCAGCAAAGATTTGAGGAGGTAGGCAATTTCACCCTGGAAATCGCTATGCCAAGTTGATGCGGGGCTCATGATGATTTGTTGGAAGCGGTTGGTTTCGACCTTGTAGGGGAGGTCTTGGAAACGGGGGTCTTCGCAAAGCGTTTCCCACTGGGCTTCGATGGCATTCATGGAGGGAAGAGTAAGGGTGAAGGCGGGCTGCGCAAGGGGATTGGAGAGGGAGGGTGTGCAGTGGGTGTTGAATTCGTGCGAAGGTGGGGCAGTTTGGGGGCCTCTTTGCCATGGCTGAACCTACCGAGCTGACAGCGATCCAGAAGTTTTCCTGCCCTGCGTGCGGGGCGGAGGCGGTGTGGACGCCGTCGAAGCGGGCGTTGGTGTGTCCTTACTGCGGGACGGAGTCGGCGGCGGAGTTGAAGGCGGATGGGAGCTTGGTGATGGAGCAGGATTTGATGAGTGCGTTGCAGTCGCTGGGTCCGGATCAGCGTGGTTGGGAAGCGGCGAAGAAGACGGTGCGGTGTCAGAGTTGCCAGGCGGTGTCGGTGTTTGATCCGACGCGGGTGGCGCAGCGTTGTGATTTTTGCGGGTCGCCGTCGTTGTTGGATGTGGAGGATTCGGGGTCGCCGGTGAAGCCGATGGGTTTGATGCCGTTTCAGGTCGCGGAAGCGAAGGTGAGGGAGGACATCCGAAGATGGTATGGGTCGCATTTTTGGGCTCCGGGGAACTTGGGGAACAAGGCGATGACGGATCGGTTGCATGGGATTTACCTGCCGTATTGGACGTTTGATGCGAAGGCGGATTGTCCGTGGGAGGCGGAGGCGGGATACTATTACTATGTGAAGGGGAGAGACGGGAAGTCAGAGCGGCGGACGCGCTGGGAGTCGGCGTCCGGGAGGGTGGAGCATTTTTTTGATGATTTGCTGGTGCCGGCGTCGAAGGGGGTGCATGCGAAGTTGTTGGAGGAGGTGAGTCCGTTTCCGACGACGGCGGAGTTGAAACCGTATGATGCGGGGTATTTGTCGGGATGGGTGGTGGAGCAGTATCAGATTGATTTGGCGGCAGCGGCGAAGGATTCGCGGGGGCGGATGATGAATGCGTTGGAGGCGATGTGTTCGGCGGAGGTGCCGGGGGATACGCAGAGAGGATTGCAGATTGCGCCGGTGTTTGATCACACGACCTTTAAGCATGTGCTGCTGCCAGTGTGGTTGTTGACCTATCAATATGGGGCGAAGACGTTTCAGGTGGCGGTGAACGGGCACACGGGGAAGGTGGCGGGGGAGTATCCGATCAGTTGGGTGAAGGTGATGGTGGCGGTGGTGTTGGGGTTGATTGCACTGGCGGTGATCATTTCTTTGGGCGAAGGGAAGTGATGGGGACTTGGGAAAAGCTGACACTGGAGGATCTGGGATGGAACCCTGGGCATGAGGAGGCATTTCGTGAACACGCGGCGAAGGGGTGGCGGCCGGCGCGGTTGATTCGGGACAACAAGATCACGTATGGGGCGTTGATGGCGGGGGCGGTGGAGATGGAGGTGGTGATGAGTGGGAAGGTGTATCACGAGGCGGATTCGGATGCGGAGTTGCCTGCGGTGGGGGATTGGGTGGCGGTGGAGACGGGGGTTGGGGAAGGCGTGGAGGGAGTGATTCGGGCGAGGCTACCGAGGCAGAGTTTTTTTTCGCGGAAGGTGCCGGGGGACAGTTCTGAAGAGCAGGTGATGGCGGCGAATGTGGATGTGGTGGCGGTGGTGACGGAGCCTGGGGTGGACTTTAGTTTGAGGCGATTGGAGCGTTATTTGACGATCACGGTGCGTGGGGGGGCGAAGATGGTGGTGTTGATCAACAAGTGTGATTTGTTTACGGAAGAGGAGAATGAAGAGGCGGCGGCGGCGGTGAGGACGTTGGGGGCGGAGGTGGGGGTGCACGTGATCAGTGTGCGGCGGCGCAAGGGATTGAAGGCGGTGAGGGACTTGCTGGCCCCGGGGGTGACAGTGGCGTTTGCGGGGTCGAGCGGGGTGGGGAAGTCGGCGTTGGTGAATCGCTTGTTGGGGGATGAGTGGCAATGGACGGGGGAGGTGAATGATGTGACAGGGAAGGGGCGGCATACGACGACGGCGCGTGAGTTATTGGTGCTGGAGAAGGGCGGGATCATCATTGATAACCCGGGGATCAAAGAGGTGCAGATGTGGACGGACGAGGTGACGTTGAAGGAGCGGTTTGCGGATATTGAGGCGTTGGCGGCGAAGTGTAAATTTGGGGACTGCAAGCATGGGCGCGACGCGGGATGTGCGATACGGGCGGCGGTGGAGGCTGGTAAGCTGGGGGCGGAACGGTATGAAGGGTTTTTGAAGCTGGATGAGGAGGTGGCGGCGTTGCGGAAGCAGCGAAAGAAGCGGCAGATGAGTTTTGAGCGGAGGCAGAAGCGGGATCACCGGGTGAAGGCGAGGAATCTGGTGGATCGGCGGGAGATTGAGGCGGATTTGAAGCCGAGGGCTTGAGGGAACCGGGCATAAAAAACCGCCGGATCCCTGGCGGAATCCGGCGGTGAGTGAGTTTAGAAGCGACTTGAGGACCCGATTACTTGTCGATGATATCGAGCAGGTTTTGGGTCTGGGAGGCTTGGGTGAAGATGTTGAGGCCACCGGCGCCGAGGGGTTTTGGACCAACGGCAGAGCCGCGAGCGGCTTCGAGTTTTTCGACGGTGACGCTGTTGTCGTTCAGACCGATGATGATCTTACCACCGCGCCAGGTGCGACCGCGCTGAAGTTGGCCGGCGATGTCGGCATTCCAGGTGGGTGGCCATCCGATGCTGATGGGGTTTTCGAACACCAACGGCATGATGGCGGAGCTGGAGTCGGTTTGGCCTTGGGTGAGGACCCAGTGGTTTTCACCGGCCATGAGAGCTTCAGCATACTGCGGGGGTTGGCCGACGTTGTTGTCGGGCTGGTAGGGGCTGGCGGGGCAGCCGAAGACGCGTTCATCTTGGAGGATGTCAGCGACGAGGAGCATGCGGAAAGCATCGTTGGCGGTTTGGGGCTGGATGGGGTCGGAGTCTGGGTAGGCACCGGAGTTATCCGCGGCATAGGCTTTCATGGCCATGATGATTTGACGAGCGTTTGAGGTGCCCTTCATTTGGTTGGCCTTGTCCTGGATGACGTTGAACGTAGGCACCGCCAAGCTCGCGAGAATCGCGATGATGGTGATGACCACGAGGAGTTCGATCAGGGTGAAACCCTGGTTGATCTTGGTTTTCATGGTATGGATTGCGTTTGGGTTATGTTGTATTATGGGAGGCGAATGCGGTTTAGAGCAGCCGTCTCGTGGGGGATTAGACAAGGCTGGGGCGAAATTGACCAGAAAAAAGTGGGAGATTAGGTCGATTTCTGAAAAAATCGGGTAGAAACAAAAAAACGGGGCCCCTGAGGACCCCGTTTTTGGAGAGAAACTGCAGCCAGGTATCGACTTAGGCGAACAGGTTGGGGATGGGTTGACCCTTGTCGGCGATGGTGAAGGGGCGTTTGCTGGGGCTGTACATGACGTGGTCGAGGGGCAGTCCCAGGGCGTAGGCGATGGAAGCGTTGAAGTCTTGGATCTTCATTTTGTTTTCGACGACTTCGCGGCCTTCTTTGTCGGTTTTGCCGTAAACGTGACCGCCTTTGACGCCACCGCCGAACATGACGGCGGAGAAAGCTTTGGGGTAGTGGTCGCGACCGGCGTTGGTGTTGATATCGGGCGTGCGACCGAATTCGGTGGTGACAACAACGAGGGTATCCTGGAGGAGGCCGCGGTTGTGGAGGTCGGAGATGAGGCTGGAGAGGCCTTTATCGAGGGTTTCGCAGCGTTCAGGGACGGCGACGAAGTTGGCGTTGTGGGTATCCCACCCGCCGAGGGAGACTTCGACGAAGCGGACGCCGCGTTCGACGAGGCGACGGGCGAGGAGGCAACCCTGGCCGAAGGCTTCCTTGCCGTAGGCGGCGCGTACATCGCTTGGTTCGTCAGTGAGGTCGAAGGCTTTGAGGTCTTCGGATTTCATCATGGCGATGGCGTCGTCATACATGTCGGCGTAGGCCTTGACGTTGCGTTGCTGGAAGGTGCTGCGGAAGTCTTTGTCGAGTTCGTCGGCGAGTTTCATGCGGGCCTGGAACTTGTCTTCGGTGACGCTGGGTTTGACGTTTTTAAGGCCGTTTTCGGGATTGCTGACGAAAAGGGGAGCTTGGGCAGCGGGGAAGAAGCCGGCGCCTGGGTGGCGGCTGTCATTGCCGATGAAGACGAAGTTGGGCAGGGTGCTATTGCCGCCGCCTTGGAAGACGTTGAGCCAGGCACCCATGGAGGGGTGACGGATGGTGCCACGGAGTTCGTAGCTGGTGTGCATCATGTAGTTGCCCTGTTCGTGCGCGCCCTGGGTGGAGGAGAGGGAGTTGATGATGGTGGCGTGATGCATCTGCTGAGCGGTGCGCTGCAGGTATTCGGAGATGCGGACGCCGTCGGCGCTGGTTTTGAAGGGCTTGGTGGGGCCGGCGGTTTCGACGCCTTCTTTGACATCCCAGGTGTCCATGTGGGACTGGCCGCCGCTCATGTAGAGGTAGATGACATTTTTGGCGGTGGGGATTTGCTTGAGTTTGGAAGCGTCTTCGAAAGCGGCGAAGGACTTGCTGGTGAGGGAGTTGCCCAAGAGGCCAACACCGAGGAGGGAGGAGGCGGTTTTGGCGGCGAAGTCACGGCGGCTGATGTCACCGGAGCGGAGGAGTTTGGAGGCGAGTTCGGCTTTCATGGTGGGAGGGATGTTGGCGGTGCTTGGGACTAATTACTGGATGAAAATGAATTGCTGAGTGTTGAGAAGAGAGAAGATGAGGTCGTCCATGCTGGTGAGGCCGGAGTCGGAGGCTTTGAGCCAGACTTCTTTTTCGCGGGTGTTGGGTTTGCGAGAAAGGATGGTCATGTAGGCGGCATCGATTTTGTCATCGGGGTAGGGTGCCTTGTTGACGGTGAGCATGAGTTGGCTGAAGGCGTTTGTGATTTGGGGCAAGAGGGAGCCGTTCATCATGGCGAGAGCCTGGGGCACGCTGGCGTCGTTGTTGGCGTTTTCGATGGTTTCGCGGTCGCTCTGTCCAAACTCGCGAAGGTAGTGACCGCGGGGCGCGGGGCTTTCGAGTTCGGCGGCTCGGAGGGTGCTTTTGCTGACCTGCTCGCGAATTTTGAAGTAGGAGCGGCGGAGTTTTTCGTCTTTGATGCCATAGAAGTCGGCTTCTTCTTCATAGGCCTCCAGGGCTTTGCTGGCGATGGCGGCTTTTTCTTCCTTGGTCAGTTCGGGGCGATCATAACCTGGGATCATGATTTTTTCGGTCTTGGAGTTGTCGGCCATCATCATGGTGTCTCCCGCGTTCATCATCATGGAGGGAGGAGCATCCGAACCGGTTGAATTGGCGACGAGGGTTGCGGTGGCCTTACCGGTGACTTGTTGGTAGAGCTTCTTTTGGCCGGTGGTGATGACTTCGGCGAAGGTGACTTTGCGGCCTTCGTTCTGGATGCGATTCACCTCGCTGCGAATGTCTTCATATTTCTTCTTCAGTTTGGCGACTTCAGCAAGAGCAGCAACCTTTACCGGGCTATCGGGCATCATGTCAGCTTTGTCGGAAGCTTCTTTGTAGGCGGTGCGGGCCTGGATGTAGAGTTTCTGTTGGGCGTCGGTGCGTTCGCGATTTTTGCCGTAGACATCGGCGGCTTTTTTGAGGCCAACGAGGGCTTCTTCGGGGGAGAGCATTTCGACGCCGTCGGCGATTTTTTTGGCTTGAAGGATGCGCTGCTCCATGGCGTCGCGATTGGCTTGGTTGATCATGTCCGGGCTGGGATTGATGAGGGTGACGAAGGAGTCCCACATTTGTTCGGCGGACATGCGGCGAAGGAGGGGGCCGGTGAAGTGGTAGACGGTGCCGGGGGAGTGTTCGGCGCGGGTGACCTGGGCTTGGTAGGTTTTGGTATTGTAGAGGATGCGAAGGACAGCCTTCATGTCGTAGTTGTTATCCACGACGAGTTTTTCGAGGTGTTTTTGCAAATCGGGGATCATGGGGACGGTGGTGTCCATGAGTTCGTCAAGTGGCTCGATGAGCGCGAGACCGAAGGCGCGCTTCCAGAGGCGGTTAGCGATGACGGTGGTGAAGCGTGGGTTTTCGGGGCTGGTCATCCATTCGGCGTAGGCTTCGAGAGGTGTTT
>CANETF010000048.1 GCA_947440575.1 Verrucomicrobiaceae bacterium | reverse complement strand
TTGTCACCTTGCCCAGCGGCGGAGCGGCCTCATTGGCTGCGTCAGCCGCTTGCCCGCTATTGATTGAATAGCGGGCTGCGCGACTTCCTTGCCACTGAGGCCGCTGCGCTCGCCGGATCAAAATGACCATCTTTTCGAGAACCGGTCTAAAAAAAGCCCCGGTGGGATTCACCGGGGCTTTTTTGTTTGATTGAAGGACTACTTTTTGCCGGCTTTTTCGTCGCCCCCGGAGGCGATGCCGACGGCGGCGTCTTCGGGTGGGAGGAAGGCTTTGAAGCGGTTTTTGTCGATGGCCTTCATGTAGGCCTCCATGGGGGTGACGTTGCCGTCGCGGAGGTTTTTCCAGATGGCCTCGTCCATGAACTGCATGCCTTCAGCTTTGCCGCCGATGATGACGTCGTAGAGTTTTTGGGTGGCGCCTTCGCGGATAATGGCGCCGACGGCGGCGTTGGAGACGAGGATTTCGTTCACCGCGACGCGGCCTTTGCCATCGGCCTTTTTCATGAGGAGCTGGGCGACGACGCCTTTAAGGGAGGCGGCGAGCATGGTGCGGACCTGGCTTTGCTGGTTGGAGGGGAAGACGTCGATGATCCGGTCAACGGTTTTGCGGGCGTTGTTGGTGTGGAGGGTGCCGAAGACGAGTAGGCCGGTTTCGGCGGCGGTGAGGGCGAGTGAGATGGTTTCGAGGTCGCGCATTTCGCCGACGAGAACGATGTCGGCGTCCTGACGAAGGGCGGCGCTGAGACCGGTGGCGAAGGAGGGGGTTTGGATGGGGACTTCGCGCTGGGTGATGATGCTTTTTTTATTGCGGTGAACGAATTCGATGGGTTCTTCGACTGTGATGATGTGGCGGCGAAAGTTGGTATTGATGTAGTCGAGGAGGGCGGCGAGGGTGGTGGACTTGCCTGAGCCGGTGGGGCCAGTGACGAGGACGAGGCCGGAGCGAAGGTGGCCGAATTCCTTGACGATGGGGGGGATGCCCAACTGGTCGAGGGACATGATTTTGGTCGGGATGATCCGGAAGACGGCGCCGTAGCCGAACTGCTGGCGGAGGAAGTTGCAACGGAAGCGGTTGTCGGCGTCCATTTCGTAAGCGAAGTCGAGATCGCCTTTTTGAACGTAGCGTTCCCAGGCGCGGGGTTCGCAGATTTCGCGCATCATGGTTTCCATGTGCTCGTGGGTGAGGACGACATCTGAGATGGCTTTGACGGAACCGTGAACGCGGACTTTGGGGGGCTGGCCTTCGGTGAGGTGAAGGTCGGAGCCGCCGAGTTCAATCAGTTGACGGAAGTATTGGTCGATGACAGGCATGGTGTGATGACTGGGAAAGAGGTGGGTGGGAGAGGTGGATCAGGAAGCTTTGAAGAAGGCGCGCATGAGGATTTTGTCTTCGGCGCGGGACATGCATTCCTCCTGACTGATCTGGCCGGAGGAGAAGAGGTTTCGGAGGGAGTCGTCCATGGTGATCATGCCGAGGTTTTTGCCGGTTTGCATGACGCCATTGAGCATGAAGGTTTTGCCTTCGCGAATGCAGTTGGAGACGGCGGCGTTGTTGACGAGGACTTCGAGCGCCATGGCGCGTCCGTTGCCGTCGGTGCGGGGAACGAGTTGCTGGGAGACGATACCGCGGAGGGATTCGGAGACCATGATGCGGATTTGCTCGCGCTGATCGATGGGGAAGACGTCGAGGACCCGGTCCAGGGTGCGGGCGGCGTTGCCGGTATGGAGGGTGCCGAGGACCAAGTGACCAGTTTCGGCAGCGGTGATGGCGAGGGAGATGGTCTCGAGGTCGCGCATTTCACCGACCATGATGATGTCGGGGTCTTCCCGGAGGGAGCCGCGAAGGGCGGAGGCGAAGGACTCGGTGTGGGTGTGGACCTCGCGCTGGTTGATGTGGCAACCTTTGGGTTCGAAGACGAATTCGATGGGGTCTTCGAGGGTGATGATGTGGTCCTGGCGCTCCTTATTGATTTCGTCGACGAGGGCGGCGAGGGTGGTGGATTTGCCGCAACCGACGGGTCCGGTGACGAGGACGAGGCCGTTGTGGTAGCGGATGAGGGTGCGGACGGTGTCGGGGAGGCCGAGTTCGTCAACTGAGCGGATGCGACCGGAGATGACGCGGAAGGTCATGTCGATGCCGAGGCGCTGCTGGACGACGGAGGCGCGGAAGCGGCCGTAGGAGGGGGAGTAGGCGAAGTCGACATCGCCCTTGGTTTCGAGTTGATTGATTTGGGCCTCGGTCAGGAACTGGTAAGCGAGTCGGCGGCAGTCTTCGGCGGTGAGGACGGCGGCGTTGTTCCAGATGGGCTGGAGGTTGCCATAGCGACGCCAGATGGGCTGGGAAGCGGTGGCGAGGTGGAGGTCGGAGGCGTCGTATTCTTGGCAGAAGCGGAGGTAGTCATCGACTGAGCCTAGGGTGGCGATGGTGTCTTCGGCAACAACGGTAGCGGTGGGGGTGGAATCTGACATGAATGAAATGGGGGGAGGTCGGGTCGAGATCGAAGGAAGAGGATCAGAATGAAGGGGGTTTCTTTGAAGAAGAGTTGTTGGCGATGTGGTTTTGGACTTGGGTGGTGACGAATGACAAAACGGCCTTGCTGGCCAACCCGAAGAGGGGCGTGGTGAGCAAGGCAATTAAACCTGATTTTTTATCGGATTTGGGTTGAGAGTCACGCTCATTTTTGAGGCGGGAAGAAGGAAGTAGCAGACGCACGGCGATGAAGCCTGTGACGAGGGCGCCAGCGGCCCAGGCGACGCGGTGTTTTTGGATGCTGGACTGGATCAGGGCGGCAGGTCGCATGACGGCGGTAGCGCTCTGCCATTGCGGGCCGAGAGCCGTGCGTGCGAGCGCGAGGTCGTGGAGGGCCTGTTGCTTGGGGGTCAAGGGAGCTTTGGAGCCAGCCATTGGCGGTCTTTTTGGAGTTCGCTGACGGTGTCTTCGAAAAGGCGAAGCCGGGCGAGTTTGGTTTTGAGGGATATGAGGAAGATGAATCCGAGAACCAGATGAATTCCGGCGGTGCAGAGAGCGACGAGGTGCCAGGGCTGCGAGAGTTTTTCGGAGAGCAGCCAGATCAGGGCTGGAATGGCAATTAGCCAACCGAGGGCGAGGAAACCGATGGCGATGACGGCGAGGACGACCAAGGAGAGGACGTGGGCGCCGGCTTCTCTGGATTCGATTTGGATGAGTCGAAGTCGCGCATCGAGATAGAGGATTACGCTGCTGACGAGATCCCGCAGGCCGGAGAGCGGGGCGGAAGACGCCTGGGCTTTGGGAAGGGGGTCCATCGGCGATGAGGCGTGAGGCGGTCGCGCGGGATCAGCGGCGCAAGATGATGCCAACAAGGAGTCCGACACCGAAGGCGGTGGCGAGGGCTTGGAGGGGTTTCTCGCGGGCGAAGTTTTCGGCCTCGGTGCGGAGGTCGGCGCATTTGACCTTGGCATCGTTGAGGGTTTGGTCGGCGTAGTGGCGGAACTCATCGGCGCGTTCGCGGATTTCGTCGGCTTTATTGTTGGCAGCGGTTTTGAATTCCTGGGCGTGGGATTCAGCGGACTGGCGGAGTTCCTGGGCTTTGGCGGCGGCTGCATTGCGAAGTTCCTCGGCGGCTTTCATGGCGCTGGCTTTGGCGGCTTGGAAGGGATCGTGACCGCTGGTGGTGGAAGAGAATGGGAGGTCAGAAGAAGGGATGTCGCTCATAATCGGGGCGTTTAGGGGCTAAGTCGAGGAAGGTGAATGCGGCCGAAGGCCGTGTCATCAGTAAAGCGATTTCAGGCGGTGAAGCGAGGAAAAACTCACTCCTTCACGACCTTGCCGCCGAGCGAGAGGATGCGGGCTTTGCCTTTGGCGTCTTCGGCTTCCGCGATTTGGCGGTTTTGGACATACATTTGGGAGAGGGCGGTCCAGGCGAGGAGGTCGTTGGGGCGGAGGGTGGTGGCCATCATGCCGGCGCCGATGGCTTCCTTGAGTTGGTCGAGTTTCATGAGGACCATGCCGAGGGCATGCCAGCCGTCGAAGAAGGTGGGGTCAAGTTCGACGCAGCGGCGCAGGAGGGGCACGGCGTCTTCGAGATCGCCGACAGCGACGCAACCGCTGGCGTCGTCGAAGAGGTCCTGAACTTCAGGTGAGGGATCTGGACTCATGTTGGAGAGGGGCGGTGGTCCAGAGTGTCGGCGGAGGGACTAGCCGAGGGGGACCTGGAGTTTGACGTTGGCGGCTTCTTTTTGGCGACCGAACCAGGCGCGGAAGATTTGGTCGCGCTCGGTGGAGGCGAGGGAGGCTTCGACGCTTTTGCGCATGGAGTCGCCATCGGGGCGTTTGCGGAGTTCTTTGTCTTGGAGGACGACGAGGAGGAGACCGGAGTCGATGGAGACGGGTTTGGAGACGGTGCCGGGGGCGAGGAACTCGGCTTCGCGGACGATTTCGGAGGCGTTGGCGAGGCCGGGAGGGGGAGTGTTGGCGTCGAAGTCGGGGAGGGCGGTGACGGTGAGGTTTTTGGCCTTGGCGAGGTCGGCGAGTTTTTTGCCTTCTTTGAGTCCTTTGTTGAGTTCCTCGCGGGTGTCATTGACGGCGGTGGCCATGGCTTCGCGGGCTTTTTGGTCGAGGAGGCTGGTGCGGATTTGTTCTTTTACTTCAGCGAGTTCTTGCTGCTTGGGTTCTTCGACGGAAACGAGTTCGCCGATGTAGTAGCCTTTGTCGCCTTTGATGGGGTCGGAGATGGTGCGTTCGCCGAGGGTGAGATCGAAGCATTTTTCGACGAAGGAGCCTGCGGCTTTGAGGGCCTCTGGAGCGGCGTCCTGGGCGAAGGCGGCGGTGTTTTCGACTTTGAGTTTGGCTTCGGTAGCGAGAGCCTCGAGTTTGGCGCCGGATTGGAAGGTCTTGTCAGCGAAGGCGCGGATGGTTTCGATGTGATCGGCTTGCTTCTTGTTTTTGGCTGCGGCGTCTTCGATTTTGTCGAGGCCTTCGGGATCGGCGAAGAAGACCCAGCGGATGGCGCGTTTTTCGGCGGTTTTGAAGGAGTCTTTTTTCTCGTCGTAGGTCTTCTGGATTTCAGCGTCTTCGATTTTGACGTTCTTTTTGAAGTCATCGAGTTTGAATTCGATGGTGGAGCCTTTGAGGGTTTGGTACATGGCGGCGTAGCGCTTCTCGGAGGCAAAGGAAGAGGCGGCGTAGTTTTTGGTGACGAGGTCTTTGAGCTTGGTGAGGCCGATGTCGTATTTGACGAGTTCGAGGAGGTCGCCGGAGCGGACGCCATTGGCGCCGAGCATTTCTTCGACCATGGCGGCTTGGCCGGCGTCGAACTTACCGTCTTTTTGGAAGGCGGAGAGATCCTGCATGGCTTTCATCGCCTCGTCATCGGAGGGATAGATGCCGAACTCTTCCATTTGTTTTTTGAGGACGAGGAGGTTGAGGGAGAAGTCGAGAGGGGAGCTGTCGCGGGTTTCGAAGTTCCGGGAGGCGTCCATGAGGCCCATGGCGAACTGGAACATGCCGAGGCGGGCGGCGATCATGTAGAGACGCTGGGTGCGTTCGGCCTCAGCCCGGGTGTAGTCTTTGCCGTAGATGGTGAAGGCTTTGTCGGTGCCGGAAGGTCCGGCGTTGCCGTTATTGGAGCCAGTGTAGCCGCCCCAGACAGCGAAGCTGATGATGATGACGAAGGTGAGGAACCAGAGAAAGGGGCCGCGGTGACGACGGAAGAATTCGAGCATGGTATTAAAGAGGTAGGGGTCGGATCAGAAATCGGGGGGGCAGTATGTCCGTGAGAGGCGGGGCAGCAACCGGAAATTGCTGGCAGGATGAGGGGAATGGCGTGTCAGAAAGAGAAAGGGAGAATTTCAGAATCTATTTGACAGGAAATGGGCAAGGCCTACTCTTTGCGCCCCCGTGCTGCCGCGCCCTTTACGAAAAAGGGGTGACAAGCGGGTTGTTATTCCTGCCACAAAGCCCTCTGACACCTGATGAAGACCTTTTCTGCCAAAGCACAAGACATTACCCGCAAATGGTGGGTGATCGACGCCAAGAACAAAGTTCTTGGTGATGTGGCCGTGGCCGCTGCCAATTTGATCCGCGGTAAGACCCGCCCGACATTCACTCCGCACGTGGACACGGGCGATTTTGTGGTGGTGGTGAACTGCAAGGATGTGGTTTTGACGGGCCGCAAAGAGATTCAGAAGACCTACACCTCGGTTTCGGGTTATGTGGGTGGTCAGAAAGTGGAGACGGCAGAGCGCCTTCGGGCCCGTCGTCCTGAGTTGATGGTTGAGCGTGCGGTGAAGGGCATGGTGCCACACAATCGTTTGGGACGTCAGATCATTTTGAAGTTGAAGGTGTATGCCGGAGCTGAGCATGCCCATGAAGCGCAAAACCCGCAACCTGTTGAGTTGGCGTAAGACTGACTGATATTTCTTTTTCTATTTCTCTATGAGTGCCCCCCTGAAAAGCGCAACCGGACGTCGTAAAACAGCAGTTGCCCGAGTCCACCTTCGGACCGGACATGGTCAAATCATGATCAACGGTCGCCCGCTGGACGATTACTTTCCGACGCAGAGCCTGCAGAACATGGTGACATTGCCTTTGCAATTGACCGCGACTCGTTCCGCTTATGATATTGATGTCAACGCCAATGGTGGTGGTTTGACGGGTCAGGTGGGAGCGGTTCGTCTGGGGATTTCCCGGGCGCTGATCGCTGAGAATCCTGAGTTCCGGGGCGTGCTTAAGCCGCATGGTCTCCTAACTCGTGACTCCCGCGCCAAGGAGCGGAAGAAGTCGGGTCAACCAGGTGCCCGCAAACGCTTCCAGTTCTCCAAGCGGTAAGTTTCCAAGACTACGCTGGATCTTTTACCAGCTTTTGGAAGCCCCGCTCCGGCGGGGCTTTTTTGTTTGGATTTCGCTCGTCTCTGTCTTTGTTTTGTTTCTCCATCTGATCTGATTTTGTTGCCATGTTACGTGATCCCTCTGCCAAGTATCAGCCGTTTCCGTTGATCGATTTGCCTGACCGCCGCTGGCCGTCGCAGTCTCTTTCTGTCGCGCCGTTGTGGTGCAGTGTGGATTTGCGGGATGGCAATCAGGCTTTGGCGGTGCCGATGAATGTGGGGCAGAAGTTGGAGATGTTTGACGCGCTGGTGAAGTGCGGGTTCAAGGAGATCGAGGTGGGATTTCCTTCGGCGTCGAACACGGAGTTTGCGTTCAACCGTCGGTTGATCGAGGAGGGGCGGATTCCGGAGGATGTGACGATTCAGTGTCTGGTGCAGGCGCGGGAGGATTTGATCGAGAAGACGGTGCAGAGTTTGATGGGGGCGAAGCAGGTGATCATTCATATGTACAACAGCACGTCGCCGGCGCAGCGGAAGCATGTGTTCGGGATGACGAAGGAGCAGATCGTGGGGGTAGCGGTGCGGGGGGCGCAGATGATTCAGGATCGGATTCACCGATTGGAGGAGTCGGGGACGCGGGTGATGTTGCAGTATTCGCCGGAGAGTTTCAGTGCGACGGAGGTGGCGTTTGCCAAGGAGATCAGTGAGGCGGTGATGGCGGTGTGGAAGCCGACGCCGGAGCGGAAGATGATTCTGAATTTGCCGGACACGGTGGAGGTGGCGATGCCGAATGTGTATGCGGACCAGATCGAGTGGATCTGCCGGAACATCACGAACCGGGAGAGTTTGATTGTGAGTTTGCACACGCACAATGACCGGGGGACAGGGACGGCGGCGACGGAATTGGGATTGTTGGCGGGGGCGGATCGGGTGGAGGGGACGTTGTTTGGGAATGGGGAGCGGACGGGGAATCTGGACATCGTGCAGGTGGCGATGAATTTGTACATGCATGGGATTTCGCCCGGGCTGGATTTCAGTGACATGAACCGGCTGATTCAGATGTATGAGCGGACGACGGGGATGACGGTGGCGCCGAGGCATCCGTACTCCGGCGAGCTGGTGTTCACGGCGTTCAGTGGCAGTCACCAGGATGCGATCAAGAAGGGATTGGCGGGTTACGAGAAGGAGCGCGGGATTTGGGATGTGCCGTATTTGACGATCGATCCGAAGGACTTGGGGCGGGAGTATCGGGAGGTGATCCGGGTGAACAGTCAGAGTGGCAAGGGGGGGATCGCTTACATGCTGGAGAGTGAGTATGACATTGAGTTGCCGAAGGACATGCAGCGGGAGTTTGGGCCGCTGGCGAATGACTTAGTAGATGGACTGGGACGCGAGGTGACGGCAGCGGAGTTGAAGGCGATGTTTTGGAAGGAGTACATTGAGCGGACGACACCATGGGCCCTGCATCATTTCCATGCGGACGGCGTGGACGGGGTGTTCACCTGCCGCTGCAGTTTGGTGGCGAATGGTGAGGAGCGGGGGATTACCGGGAAGGGGAACGGGCCGATTGCGGCGTTTGTGGATGCGTTGATTCAGGATGGGGGCGTGCCGGCGTTTGAAGTGACGACTTTCCGGGAGCAGAGTTTGAGTGCGGGGACGGAGGCGAGTGCGCTGGCGTATGTTCAGATCAAGCGTGGGGATGGGAAGACAGTGTGGGGCGCGGGGGTGGACACGAACATTGAGCTGGCGTCGATCAAGGCGGTGGTGAGTGCGGTGAACCGGGCGGGGTGAGGCAAGCTGGAAGCTTGGGCCATTTTTTGGTGCTGGTTTGGTGGGTGGTTTGTGAAGGTATGCCGTGAATGCTTGAGGGCGCTTTGGGAATCCACTGAAGAAATGATCCAGCTTAGCCGGAGGCAAAAGCTGGACTACTTTAGAGGGACTCGATGAAGGTGAGGAGGTCGGCTAGGTCTTGGGGGGAGAGGTTGGTTTCGAGGCCTTCGGGCATGAGACTTTGGCCGGTGGAGGTGGAGCTTTGGATTTCGGCGCGGGGGAGGGTGACTTGGGCGCCGCCCATCATTTTGAGGGTGACGCCTGAGGCGTCGTCCTGGGTGATGATGCCGGGGACGAGGGTGCCGTCTTTTTTGGTGAAGGTGTAGGCGATGTATTGCGGGGCGACTTCTTTGTGGGGATCGAGGATGGCGGAGAGGATGCCGTCGCGACCGCGGGTTTTGACGGTGACCATGTCGGGGCCGACGGCGATGCCCATGCCCTCGGCGATGTGGCAGGCCATGCATCGGCCGATGAAGTGGTTGCGGCCGGCGGCGGGGTCGCCTTTGAGGGTGAGGGCGGGGGCGAATTGTTTGGCGACTTCTTCGCGGGAGGGGGGGATGACGGTGGCGAGTTTTTGGCGGGCGAGGGCGGTGAGTTTGGGGTCCTTGGATTGGATGAGGTTTTGGACCTGGGCGGCGGAGAGGTCGGAGGCTTTGGGGGCGTCGGGCTGGTCGATGGCGTTGAGGAGGAGGGTGGCGCGGTCGGGGCGGTCGAGGAGTGTGGCGAGGGCTGTGGTGCGGGCTTTGGGGGTGAGGTCGGTCCAGTGGGAGAGGAGGTGGGGGGCGAAGTCTTTGGCGTTGAGTTTGGAGAGGGTGATGACGGTGGTGGTTTGGATGGGCTCGGGCTGGCCTTCGGCGAGGCAGGTTTTGAGGGCGGTGTTGGCGGAGGGTGCGGAGCTGAGGCCGAGGAGGCGGATGGCGGCGAGGCGGTCGGGTTCGGGGGAGGTTTCGGAAAGAGCGGTTTGGGTGGCGCTGAGGAAGACGTCGGCGAGATGGCCTGCAGTGTCGGCTTTTTCGATGGAGGTGTCGGCTTTGCGTAGGCCTTCGGCAAGGGCAGTGACGAGTTCGGTTTGGGCGGTGAGGGTTTGTTGGGTGATGAGGGCGAGGGTGGAGGCGATGTCGGCGGGTTGGTTTTCAGCGCCGATGGTGATGAGGAGGGGCTGCAAGTTTGGCAGGGGAGCACCGCCTTTGAGGGCTGCGGCAAAAACGGGGGCGGCGAAGGGGGGCGGGGCGCTGTGAACGGCGGCGAGGTGCCAGGCGTTCTTGCCTTTGAGTGCGAGTGCCATGCGGGTGATGATGGCGCTCTCGGGTTTTTGTTCTCCTGCTGCCAACAATTGGGCGAAGTGCAGTCGAGGGTTTTCGGATACGGGGAGGGAGAGTTTGGAGTCTAGAGTGAGAGCGCGTTCGATGACAATGGGCGTGTTCGCCAAGCGGAGGGTTTCGTTGTCGAGGGCCTTGAGACCATGGAGGAGGCCCAGCGCATGGAGGCCGGTGGGTGCTTCTGATTTGACGAGGGCTTTGAGGGGTTCGATGGCGGCTTTGTCCTGGCGCTCGTAGAGGAGGCGGTGGGCGGTGTCGCGGTGCCAGCCGTTGGGGTGGGAGAGGGTGGCGACGAGTTCGGCGGTGGTGGCGTTGGCGAGGTTGACGGAGGCGCGGCGGGTCCAGTCGGCGCGGTCGGGGACGAGGCGGTAGAGGCGACCGCGGGTGTTGCCGTTGGTGAGGTCGATGTGCTGTTTGATTTCCTCGGGGATGCTCCAGGGGTGCTCGATGACTTCGCGATACATGTCGCAGATGTAGAGGCAGCCGTCGGGGGCGTTGGCGAAGTTGACGACGCGGACCCAGGTGTCGGTGCTGGCGGCGAATTCGTAACCGCGTTCGTCGGCGGGGCGTTCGCCCTGGAGATTCACGCCTTCGGGGGCGGGGGAGATGATTTTGCGGTGGATGAGTTGGCCGCCGGCGTCGCCGGTGAAGGAGTTGTTGAGGAAGTCGGGGCCGAGGGCGTCGCCGCGATAGATGGTGGTGCCGGTGGCGCCGGTGAAATAGCCGGAGACGCGGCCGCCGCCTTCGACGGCGCCTTTGACGACACCAGAGACGCGCCAGCGGGTGCGGAGGATGCGCCAGGGTTCGTCGGGGCTGAGGCGGAAGACTTCGGCGGCGCCGCCATCGACGGCGATGCTCTGGCGGGGGCTGGGCATGCGGTAGTGGGGATTGCGGGTGGTGAAGCGGTCGTCGTAGAGCCAGTATTGGAGGTGGTCGGAGTTGGAGCAGGCGAACTTGCGGCCGTAGTCGTCGAAGCTCATGCCGTATTGAGCGCCACCGGCTTCGAGGCCGAAGTCGAGGGTGAGGGGATCGAACCAGAAGTCTTTGCCAGCGAGTTCGAGGCCGGGGAGGTCGGGGCGTTTGGGGGAGGTGACGATGCCGCGATTGCCGCCGCCGGCGAGGATGTGGATGCGGTTGTCCTGGCCCCACTGGGGTGAGTTGGCCATGCCCTGGACGTTGAGGAGTTTGAGGCCGGTGCCGAAGCCGGTGAAGACTTTTTCGCGGGAGTCGGACTGGCCGTTGGCGTTGGTGTCTTTGAAGGACCAGATGTCGGGCGTGGCGATGACGAAGAGCTGGTTGTTGGCCCAGATGAGGCCGGTGGGCCAGGGGAGGTTGTCAGCGAAGACGGTGGATTTGTCGAAGGTGCCGTCGGCGTTGGTGTCTTCGAGCATGGAGACGCGGCCGAGGTGGGGGGTGACGTCGCGCTGCTCGGAGTAGTCGATCATTTCGCAGGCGAAGAGGCGGCCGCGTTCGTCGAAGCAGATGGCGATGGGGTCGGCGACTTGGGGTTCGTGAGCGGCGAGTTCGAGTTTGAAGCCGGGTTTGACCTTCCAGGTGGCGAGGGCGTTGGCGGGTTCGACGGCGGGGTAGCGGGGGAGTTCTTTGGAGGGATCGACGGCGACGGGGGTTTTGGTGGCGCCGTAGTGTTTGCTGTATTGGGACAGGGACTTGATGGCGTCGGCGGCGGTGACGGAGAGTGTGAGTGATGCTAGGAGAGCGGCGGGGATTGGGGATGTTTTCACGGGATTTTTTGGCTGCTACTTGAGGGAGCGGAGGTAGGCGGTGACGTGGAGGAGGTTTTCTTCGGGGAGGGTTTGGTCGAGGCCCATGGGCATGAGGCTTGTAGGCAGGGGGGTGTCGGCGATGATTTGGGTGTGGGGGAGGTTTTTTTCCTGGCCGGCGACATCGATGATGAGGAGGCCTTCGGCGGTGTGGCTGCGGATGACGCCGAGGTGGGATTGGCCGTCGCGAGTTTCGAAGAGGTGGGCTTCGTAGTCGCGGGCGAGGGTGGCGGAGGGCAAGAGGATGCTTTCAAGGAGGTCGCGCTCGGTGCGGATGGCGCCGATGTGGGAGAGGTTGGGGCCGATGTCCCGGCCGAGGTCGTTGATTTTATGGCAGGCGATGCAGGTGCCTGCGCCTTGGGCGAAGAGGTCGCGGCCTTTGGCGGGGTCGCCGGTGGTGGTGGCTTTTTCGGCGAGGGTACTCAGTTGGCGTTTTTTGGTTTCGGTGGTGGCTTCGGCTTTGGCGTAGGCGGGGTGGATGAGGGTTTCGAAGATTTCGGGCGGGGCGCTGCTGAAGGTGGTGCGGTAGATGCTTTCCTGCTGGCTGATGAGGGCGGGGTTGGCGGCGAGGGCGATGGCGAGGGCGCGGAGTTGGGCGGGGTCTTTGGTTTTGCGGGCGAGGGGGAGGAGTTCTTTGAGTTCGACAGGGCCGACGGAGGAGAGGGATGGGGTGAGGGTGGCGACCTGCTCGGGGGTGAGCGCGGCTTTGGCGAGCATGGAGGCGGCTTGGATGCGGGCGGCGGCGGAGCTGGTGGGGGCGGTGAGGCTTTCGAGGAGGAGGGTGAAGGTTTCGGGGGTGAGGGTGAGTTTTTTCTGGGTGTCGAGGGCTTTGAGGCGGAGTGAGAGGGGTTGGGTGGAGTCTTTGGCGAGGGTTTGGAGTTTGGAGTCGAAGCGTGGGGACTGGAGTTTTTTCAGGGCGTCGAGAAGGCGGGGGGTGGAGGTGAGGAGGTTTTCGAGGTGGGGGAGCCAGTCAGGGTTTTGAAGGTTGCCGGGTTGGGAAGCGATGATTTCGATGGCGGTGTTTTGGGCGGCTTCGGAGGCGTGTTTTAAGAGGGCGGTGACGAGGGACTGGGTATTGGGTTTTTCGAGGAGGGCGGTGCCGTAGGCGCGGAGGGCGGTGTGTTGATGGGGGGCGAGGTCCTCGTCGGTGAGCCATTTTTGGAGCTTGGGGGTGAACCATTCGTCGGCATCGGGATGGGCGATGACCATGCGGAGGGCGACCTGGGCTAAGGTGGGGTCGAGGGAGTCGAGGTGGTCGGAGGCGATGCCGGCGGTGAGGTTGGCTGAGGCGGCGTCGTCGGGGGTGAAGCAGAGGAGGGCGTGGCGTAGGGTGCGGAGGTCTTTGGCGTTTTTGACGTCTTGATAGCTGACGGTGTAGAATTTTTGGGAGAGGGAGATGAGGGAGTGTTCGGTGGGGGCATCGAGATCTTCGCCGAGGAGAGGAGAGAGGGCTTCGTTGATGGCGATGAGGTCTTTGTCGGAGGGATGGTCTTCGGGGATGTTTTGGTTGATCCACTCCAGGGCGCGGCGGCGGGTGTGGGGATCTTGGGATTGCAGGTTTTGGATGGCGGATTCGAGAGTGAGAGTGGTGTAGGTGGTTTGGGTGGGTGAGGGTTTGGGTTTTGCCAGGCTGATGCGGTAGATGGAGCCGCGGAGATCGGGTTTGGCGGTGAGGCTGGAAGGGCAGCCGATGCGGAACCAGCCGCCGGTGTTGAGGAGGAGGAGGGAGCCGTCTCGGGGGTCGGCGATGACGTCGGTGAGGTGGATGTCGGGGTCGTTGAGTTTGAGGAATTCGTGCTCGGTGGCGGTGTAGGTGGAGCCTGAGGGGGTCAACTCCATGCGGACGAGGCGCTGGGTGTTGAAGTGGGTGACCATGAGGTTCTCGGTTCTCGGTTCGCGGTTCTCGGTTGAGGTAGCGGCTGCGCCGGTTTGTTGGGGGCGGACAGGAGTGTCCGCGCTCCCGTTGGTGCTGCGGTAGCTGGGCCAGAAGGTGCAGCCGGAGACGGCGACGTGGCCGAAGTTGTGGACGACGGGCATTTTTTCGAGGGTGCGGGGGAGACCTTCGATGGCTTTCATTTGGTCGGGGCGTTCGTAGACGCCTCGGTAGAGCCAGTGCATCAGGGTGTCGCCCCGGGGGTTGGAGTAGTAGAGGTTGACGGTGCCGATGAGGTCGCCCTCGGGGGTGAAGGCGAGGCCGGTGGGGTTGTCGGCGCAGCCGAGGGCTTGCCATTGGATGTCGGTGCCGTCGGGGTTGCAGGACCAGATGCCGGAGGCGAGGCGTTTGCTGACGAGGGTGCCGTCTTTTTGTTTGATGTCGTGGTTTTTGCGGCCGTGGCACCAGTAGAGGCGGCCGTTGGGGTGGAGTTTGGGGCCGTGGACGTCGGCGGCGTTGCCGGTGTAGTCGAAGCCGGTGACGATTTCTTCCCTCTGGTCGGCGATGCCGTCGTGGTTGGTGTCGGTGAGTTTCCAGAGGCTTGGCGGGGAGCAGACGTAGAGGCTGCCGTTGAGCCAGCAGGCGCCCTGGGGGAAGGTCATTTTGTCGGCGAAGATGGTGGATTTGTCGAAGGTGCCGTCGGCGTTGGTGTCTTCGAGGAGGAGGATCCGGTTGGGGGGATTTTTGTCGAGTTGGGCTTTGTTCCAGTTCACGCCGACCGCGTCGCCGATGAAGAGGCGGCCTTGGTCATCGAGGCAGCCCATGATGGGGTGGGTGACGAGGGGAGGGGTGGCGGCGAGGGAGAGGGTGAAGCCTGGGGGGAGGGAGTGGGGGATTTCGGAGGGCGGATTTTGGACTGCGGATTGGGGAATGGTGACGACGATGGGGCGCTGGGAGGAAGCGGGGATTTGAGTGGACGGATCCGGGGGGAGGTCGGCGGCTGGGAGGGTGGTGGCCGCGAGGAGAGGGAGGAGGAACCGACGCATCAGAGGATTACGGCGGTGGGGGGCCTTGGCTTGCAAGCTGCGAGGCTCGAGTTACTTGCCGGTGAGGACGTCGGCGATGGTGCGGGCGGCGTCGGGGGTGGCGGCCTTGAGGGCGGCGGCTTTCATGGTGGCGGCGACGTCGGGATGGAGGAGGATGGATTCGACTTCGCGGGCGAGGATTTGATCGTTAAGAGTGCCTTCGGGGAGGAGACGGGCGGCGCCGGATTTGGAGAAGATCTCGGCATTGCGAGTTTGGTGGTCCTCGGCGGCGTGGGGGTAGGGGATGAGGAGGCTGGGGACGCCGAATTGAGTGAGTTCGGCGAGGGAGGAGGCACCGGCGCGGGCGATGGCGAGATCGGCGACGCGGTAGGCGAGGTCCATGCGGTGGCAGAAGGCGGCGACGTGCTGGGGGAGGAGGGGGTGATTGGCGTAAATGTTGCGAGCTTCCTCGTAGTCGGTGGGGCCGGTGATGTGGAGGAGTTGGATGCCCATTTGCTCGAAGGCGGGGAGGGCGGAGCCGACGACGCGGTTGACGCCGCGAGCCCCTTGAGAGCCGCCCATGATGAGGAGGGTCTTCAGGGCGGGATTGAGTTTGAAGAAAGCGTAGGGATCCTGGTCCGGGGGGAGGGACATGTTGGACCGGATGGGGGTGCCAACGGTGCGGATGTCGGGATGGGCGGCGAAGTGGGAGCGGCAGGGGTCGAGGCCGAGGAGGATGGTGGAGGCGTAGCGGGCGTTGAGTTTGTTGGCTTTGCCGGGAATGGCATTGGACTCGTGGATGAAGGTTTGGCAGCCTTCTTTTTTGCCGGCGTAGAGGGGAGCGAAAGAGGTGAAGCCACCCATGCCGAGGACGGTGGTGATTTGATGCTGGCGGATGAGTTTGCGGCAGGCGCGGTAGCTGGTCCAGAGGGTTCGGAGGAAGCCGATCATTTTCGGCGACCACGGGCGGGGCATGGCGAGGGAGGGGAGAGTGGTGAAGGAGAGGTCGGGGTGACCGGAGGCAGCGAGGGCGTCGATTTTTTTCTCGCTGATGAGCAGGAGGACCTTATGGCCGCCGGCTTTGAGGACTTCGGCGACGGCGATGCCTGGATAGAGGTGGCCACCGGTGCCACCGCAGGCGATGAGGACGGAGGAAAGGGGATGGGAGGGAGAGGACTGGGACACGTGGGATCAGCTACATTTGGGGGGTCCAGCGCGACTTTCTGCGGATGATGGGGAGTTGATCACGTGAGAGGTAGACGCCCTGGCGATGGATATTGAGGAGGATACCGAGAATGAGGCAGGCGGCAAGCAGGGCTGAACCGCCGTAGCTAACGAAGGGAAGAGGGAGGCCTTTGTTGGGGAGGAGGGAAGTGGTGACGCCCATGTTCATGAGGGCCTCGCAAGCGATGAGGGAAGTGAGGCCCATGCCGAGGAGTTTGCCGAAGCGGTCGGGAGCGTAGGCGGAGATGCACATGCCGCCGATGACGAGCAGGACGAAGGCGAGGAGGGTGGCGGTGGTGCCATAGAAGCCGAGTTCCTCACCGATCATGGGGAAGATGAAATCGGTGTGGGCTTCGGGAAGGTAGGAGAGTTTCATGCGGCCTTCGCCGAGGCCGCGGCCATCAAGGCCACCGGAGCCGAAGGCGAGTTGGGAGACCCACTGTTGGAGATCCATTTCGTCATGGCCTTTGTTGAGGAAGGCTTTGACGCGAGCGAGGCGGTTGGGGATGGCGAAGACAGCGGCGGCGGCGAGACCGATGCCGGCGATGAAGATAGCGGACAGATGGAGGATGCGGGTGCCGGCGGTGAACATGACGGCGAGGGCGACGATGCCGGTCAGGATGGCGTTACCGAGATCACGCTGAAGCCAGAAGGCGACGAGGACGGAGGCGAGGATGAGGAGAGGGAAAAGGGTGCCGTGAAGGAACTGGCGGGTGGTGGCCTGGTATTTAGCGAACCAGGCGGCGAGGGCGACGATGAGTGCGATTTTGGCGAATTCGGAGGGTTGGCCGCCGACGGCGAGCCAGCGGCTGGCGCCGTTGACCTTGCGTCCGGTCACATCCCAGAGGCAGGCGACCATGGCGAGGAGAGTGAGTGCCAGCAGCCACCACCGGGCGTGGTGGAGGCGCTGGTAGTTCACGTTGGCGCCGAGAATGAGGAACCCGATGCCGAGAAGGAGCCAGCGAACCTGGCTCCAGACGTTTTTATAGGTTTCTCCGCCGCCTTTGTCAGCTTCCAGATAGAAATTTGTGCTTGCTAACATGGTCATACCCAGACCCATGAGAGCAGCGGCACAAATCACTAAGAGGATGCCAGAACGAGAAGCCATGATTGGTTAGGCGGCGGAGGTATTAGATCGGTTGGATCTTACTTGGCTGGGATGATGAGTTTGGCGCCGTCGCGGATGGACTCGGGCTTGCTGATGTTGTTGGCTTTTTGGATGGCGGCAGCGGAAACGCCGTATTTGCGGGCCAGACCGTAAAGGGTATCGCCTTTGGCCATGGTGTGGCTGCGGCTACCGGAGGAGGTGGTTTTGGCGGCTGGTTTGGGTTCGGCCTTAGGAGCGGGTTTTTTCTCAGCGATTTGAGTCGGGGTTGGGACGGGTTTTGGAGCGACCAATTTGACGGGCTCGGGTTTGGCGGGCTCGGCGACGGGTGTGGGCGCTGGAGCGGGCGGAGCTGAGTCCATGGCGGGTGTGGCCGGGGCGGGAGTGCTGTCGATGGAGGGTTGGTTGTCGGCCAGAGAGACCACTGCCGGAAGAGGGGCGGGTGGGGTTTGCTCGATCGGGATGACGGCAGCGGCAGGAGCGCTGGGGGTTTCGGCGTTTGCTGTGGGCATGGGTGGGAAGTCTTTGACCACAGCGACTTGAGCGGGCTCGGCGACTTTGCGAGCGGGGAGCTTGAGGATGGTGAGGGGATTCAGCTCGATGTTGCCGTCTTCGAGGTGGTTGAGGGCGATGAGGTCCTTGATATCGACGCCCTGGCTGGCGGCAATGGTGGGGAGGGAGTCGCCGGATTTGACTTCGTATTCGCCGCTGGTGGGGATTTCGGAGGTGCTGGCGACGGAAGAGGTGGTGGCCTCAGGAAGGGAGCTCTTCACAGGAGTGGAAGAGAGTTCGTGAGGATCGGTCGTGGGAGTCTTGCTCACGACAGGGGTGGGAGCGGACTGGGTTTCTTCGGTGCCGATGAAGTCATAGACGATGATGCTGCCGATGAGGACAACGTGGACGAGGAGCATGACGACGAAGACGCGCGCCATGCCGCTGTTGGATTCGTGTTGATTCCAGTCACCTTCTTCGGTGATCATGGCGACTTGGTGACGACGGCGTTCACCGCCGAGGAGGTTATCGAGGAGGTCGGTGCCTTTATTTTTCTTTTTTGGTGTGCTCATTGTGGGTATGTGTTTGGGTTGATGTGTTGGTTGGATTAGGAAAGGGATGTTAGTTGAGGGCGAGCGCAGCGGAGCGGAAGACGTTTCCGCGTTCGGCATAGCCGCTGAACATATCGAATGAAGAAGTGGTGGGGGATAGGACGATGGCGTCCCCGGGATGGGAGAGGGCGCGGGCTTGGGAGACAGCGGAGGGCATGTCGGGTGCGGTATGGCAGGGGATGAGGTCTTCGAATTGGGCCTTCAGGGATTGGGCGATGGTGCCGATGGTGACCATGGCGCGAACGCGGCCGGGGACGAGTTCGCGGAGAGGGGTGTAGTCGAGATGTTTGTCGAGGCCGCCCGCGATGAGGACGACGGTTTCGTCGAGGGCGCGGATGCAGGCGCAGACGGCGTGGACGTTGGTGGCTTTGGAGTCGTTGATGTAGCGGCGGCCATCGAAGTCGCGGACGAGTTCGCAGCGGTGAGGGGGAACGCCGTAGGATTTGAGGGCCTGGAGACTGGCGGCGGGGGTGATGCCGAATTCGGCGCAGGCGATGAGAGCGGCGAGGACGTTCTCCATGTTGTGGCGGCCAAGAAGGTTCAGGTCGGCGCTGGAGCCGAAGGGCTGGCCGTGGGCATAGAAGGTGCCGTCAGAGAAGGTGAAGTCGGCGGAGAGGCCGAAGGCGGAGAAGGTGGTGCGGCGGGCTGAGCCGGTGGGGAAGGGTTCGCCGTGGAGGACAACGGCGAGGTCGTCTGGAGTGCTGTTTTCGAAGATTCGGGCTTTGGCGGCGAAGTAGGCTTCGCGGTTGGGGTAGCGGTCGAGGTGGTCGTCGGCAAAGTTGAGCCAGATGCCGACGCGGGGGCGGAAGGTGGCGATGGTATCGAGTTGGAAGGAGCTGATTTCGAGAGAGAGGACGTCGTAGGTTTGGCCGGAGGTGAGGACTTCAGAGAGGGGGACGCCGTGATTGCCGCAGGGGAGGGAGCGGAGGCAGGAGCCGTTCAAGATGTTGGCGATGAGTTCGGTGCAGGTGCTCTTGCCGTTGGTGCCGGTGATGGCGATGATGGGGGTGGAGCAGAAAGTGAAGGCGAACTCGGTTTCGCCGGTGAAGGGGACGCCGGCGGTGATGAATTTTTGCGGGAGAGGCCAGGATTCGTCGATGCCGGGGCTGGTGATGCAGAGGTCGAACTGGCCGGGGGAGATGACGAGTTCGGAGGCGGCTTTGTCGATGACGAAGGGGATGGATTCGGCTTCGAGAGCGGCGAGTTTGGACTTGAGTTCGGCGGTGGTGCCGGTGTCGAAGACTGTGACGGAGGCGCCGTGGACACGAGCGAGCCTGGCTGCGGCGAGACCGGAGCGACCGGCGCCGAGGATGGCAATGCGTTGTGTGTCGAGGCGGGGCATTTCGGATTGCGGATTGCGGATTGCGGATTGCGGAGTGAGTTAGCGGATTTTGAGGGTGGCTAGGCCGACGAGGGCGAAGATGAGGGAGAGGATCCAGAAGCGGACGATGACTTGGTTTTCGTGCCAGCCACCGAGTTCGAAGTGGTGGTGGATGGGGGACATGCGGAAGACGCGTTTGCCGCGGCTTTTGAAGCTGATGACCTGGATGATGACGCTCATGGCCTCCATGACGAAGACGCCGCCGACGACGACCAGGATGATTTCCTGTTTGCAGCCGATGGCGAGGGCGGCGATGCAGCCGCCGATGGCGAGGGAGCCGGTGTCACCCATGAACATTTTGGCGGGGTGGGCGTTGAACCAGAGGAAGCCGAGGCAGGCACCGGCGAGGGCCATCGCGATGATGGGGAGTTCGGCGGCGTTGGGGATGTGGGGGACGTCCAGGTAGGCTGAGTAGCGGGCGTTGCCGCAGACGTAACCGAAGCCGGCGTAGGCGAGGGTGGTGGTGAGGGAGCAGCCGGTGGCGAGGCCGTCGAGGCCGTCGGTGAGGTTCACGGCGTTGGAGGCACCAACGATGATGATGGCGAAGAAGGGAACAGCGAAGACGCCCATGTCGGTGATGATGGCGTTTTTGAAGAACGGGATATGGAGTTCGCGGAGGATGGCGGAGTCGTGAGCGAAGTAAGAGAAGAGGATGCTGGCGACGAGGGCGACGCCGCCTTGCCAGGCGAGTTTGAGGCGGGCGGAGACGCCTTTGGAATTCTTTTTGCTGATCTTGAGGTAGTCGTCGTAGAAGCCGAGGAGGCCGAGGCCGACGGTGGTGAAGAGGACGGTCCAGACGAGGACGTTATCCCATTTGGCCCAGAGGAGAGTGGAGACGACGACGGCGGCGAGGATGAGAATGCCGCCCATGGTGGGGGTGCCGGCTTTTTTGCCGTGGAGTTCGAAGAGTTTGTTGACCTCTTCAGCGGAGCGGATGGGTTGGCCGATTTTGAGGGAGATCAATTTGCGGATGAGGCGGTCGCCAAACAGCAAGGAGAAGACAAAGGCGGTGAGAGCCGCGCCGCCTGCGCGGAAGGTGTGGTATTTGAAGATGTTGAGGACCTTGTAGAGCAGCCCTTCCTCGGAAGAGAACAGCTCGCGGTATTCGTAGAGCCAATAGATCATGCGGAAACGGGCTGGAAGTGGGTGAGGATTTTTTCCATGGCGGAGGAGCGGCTGCCTTTGAGCAGGACGAGGTCACCCGGGAGGAGGAGTTCGCGGAGGTGGGCGGCGCAGGAAGTGTGGTCGGGGAAGTGGGCGATGGTGGTGGAGGTGGCGGAGCGTGCGGCGTCGGTGATGCGGGCGGCGTCTGAGGATCCGACGGTGAAGAGGCCGTCGAGGCCGAGGGAGGCGGCGAACTCGCCGACTTGAGCGTGGCCGGCGGCAGCGTGGGGACCGAGTTCGCCCATGGCACCGAGGACGGCGAAGCGGCGGGGGGCGTTGGTTTCGGCGAGGGTTTGCAAGCCCGCGATCATGGAGTCGGGGTTAGCGTTGTAGGAGTCGTCGAGGAAGTGGATGCCGGAGAGGACTTTGGGTTCGAGGCGACCGCCTGAGAGTTGAGCGGTGTTGAGGGCATCTGCGATGGCGTCTGGAGCCATGCCGAGGGACCAGGCCATGGCGGCGGCGAGAGCGGCATTGCCGACCATGTGACGACCGAGGAGGGGCAGGGTGGCGTCAACACGGGTGCCAGCGAAGTCGAGGGTGAAGGTGGTGCCGGTGGAGGAGGCGATGAGGTTTTGGGCGGAGACGTCGCCACTGCCGATGCCAGCGGTGATGACTTTGGCCTGGCAAAGGCGGGCGATGCGGGGCGTGTAGGCGTCGTCGGCGTTGAGGACGACGTGGCCGGAGGCGGGGATGTTGACAGGGAGAGTGGCTTTCTCCCAGGCAATGTTTTCCTGGGAGCCCAGGAACTCGATGTGGGCGTGTCCGACGTTGGTGAGGATGGCGGCGTCGGGGCGGGCGATGTCGACGAGGGTTTTGATTTCGCCAGCGTGATTCATGCCCATCTCGGTGATGGCGCAGGTGTGCTCGTCACGGAGGGAAAGGAGAGTGAGGGGGAGGCCGATGTGGTTATTGAGATTGCCCTTGGTGGCGAAGAGAGGGAAGTGCTTGGAGAGAACCGCGGTGGTGAGGTCCTTGGTGGAGGTTTTGCCGTTGCTGCCGGTGAGGGCGACGACGAGTGGGTTATGCCAGGCGCGATAGGCGCGGGCGAGGTTTTGCAGGGCGAGGAGGGTATCGGTGACCTGGATAACAGCGCAGGGGACACCCTCGATGGGTTGGCTGACGATGAGTGCCGAAGCGCCGGAGGCGGCGACTTGTGAGGCGTAGTCGTGGGCGTCGAAACGGTCGCCTTTGAGGGCGACGAAGACATCTCCCTCAGCGATGCGACGGGAGTCGGTGCTGATTTGGGTGACCAGACGCAGACCGTCTCCTTGAAGGAGGCGGCCGCCGCAGAAATCGGCGAGGGTCTGGAGGGGGAGGGGGCGCATGGGGAGGGGTTTTTGGTTCTCTGTTCTCTGTTCTCTGTTCTCGGTTCGCAGTTTTTTTGAAGTCGGGCGTTGTTAGTTTTGTGGTTAGTTAAAGGTGTCGCGTTCGGCTTGGAGTTCGGCTTCGATGGAGGCTTCGGCTTTGAGTTCGCGCATTCTTTGGAGGATTTGGCGGGCGACTTTGCGGTCGTCGAAGGGGTGTTTGACGCCTTGGATGTCTTGGTAGGTTTCGTGGCCTTTGCCTGCGATGAGGACGATGTCGCCCTCGGTCGCACCTTCGAGGGCGGTTTGGATGGCCTGGCGGCGGTCGATGATTTTGGCGGTGCGAGCTTTGCGGCTGAAACCGGCGGCGGCGTCTTCGATGATGGTGGCGGGGTCTTCGGTCCGGGGGTTGTCGGAGGTGAGGACGCAGATGTCGCTGCCACTTTCGGCGGCGGTGGCCATGCGGGGGCGTTTGGTGCGGTCGCGGTCGCCGCCGCAGCCGAAGACGGTGATGATGCGGTTGGGTTTGAGGGAGCGGAGGGTGCGGAGGACGTTGTCGAGGGCGTCGGGAGTGTGGGCGTAGTCGACGTAGACGTGGAAGCGGCCCTGGTCGCTGACGCGTTCGAGGCGGCCGGGGACTTGGGGGGCGGTGCGGAGGTTTTGGATGGTTTCGCGGAGGTTGAGGCCCATGAGATGGGCGGCGGCGAGAGCGCCGAGGGCATTGTAGACATTGAAGTCGCCAATGTAGGGAAGGCGGATGAGGAAGCTGCGGCCTTTGATTTCGAGTTCGAAGGAGGTGCCGGTGAGATCACTGCGGACGTTGACGGCGCGGTAGTCGGATTGGACGCCGTAGCCGAAGCGGACGACGCGGCCGGTGGATTCGTAGCGGGTGACGAGTTTGCGGCCCCAGAGGTCGTCGCCATTGATGATGAGGTGGCCGTGGCCTTGGGAGGCGACGATCTCAAAGAGGCGGACTTTGGCAGCGAAGTAGTTCTCCATGCTGCCGTGGTAGTCGAGGTGGTCTTGAGTGAGATTGGTGAAGATGGCGGTCTCGAAGGGGAGGCCGTGGGTGCGCTGCTGGTCGAGAGCGTGGGAAGAGACTTCCATGGCGCAGCCGCGGCAGCCGTTGGTGCGCATTTCGGAGAGGAGTTGCTGGATTTCCAGGCTTTCTGGGGTGGTGTGAGTGGCGGGGACCTGGGTGCCGCCGAGGTCGTAGAAGATAGTGCCGAGGAGGCCGGCGCGGAGTTGGCCAGCGTTCATCAGGTAGTGGATGATGAAGGCGGTGGTGGTTTTACCGTTGGTGCCGGTGACGCCAGCGATTTTGAGCTGGCGAGCGGGGTAGTTGTAGAAGGCGGCGGCGGTTTGGGCGAGGGCGATGCGGGCGTGGCGGACGTGGACCCAGGGGATTTTGGAATCGGCCGGGGGGGCTTGCTCTGAGAAGATGACGGAAGCACCGGCTTTGATGGCGGTGGGGATGAAGCGATTGCCGTCGGCGTTGGTGCCGCGCAAGGCGAAGAAGGCGGTGCCGGGAGTGACGGAACGGGAGTCGT